>JANPPB010000503.1:0-10873 GCA_031428295.1 Segetibacter sp.
GCAAAACTTTCGCCGCAACCGCAGCTTCTACTGGCATTGGGGTTACTGAAGTAAAACCCTTTACCATTGAGTCCATCAGAAAAATCCAGCGTTGTATTAACCAGGTATAAAAAGCTTTTTAAATCAGTTACCACTTTAATACCATTGTCTTCAAATTCCTGGTCCATTGGTTTCCTCTCATTATCAAAATCAAGTTTATAACTTAACCCCGAACATCCTCCACCCACCACCGAAACTCTAAGAAAATAATCATCTCCTTTAATTTTCGCTTCCTGTAAAAGATTATCCACCTTTAATTTTGCCTTATCACTTACATAAATCATAAATCAGCTTTTAAGAAGAGCCGCAAGCTTTAAGCTGCAAGCTTCTCACTTTATGTTCAAACTAAAATAAAATTAAAATGTCTTTAGGTATAGAATTCTGCTTCTAACATTTAAGAAAAAGCCTCCACGTAAAACTTGTACCAAAAAGCTTTTAGCATTTTTATTATTGTCATTCAAAACTTCATCAAATTCTTATCAAGCTTGTGGCTTGAAGCTAGTAGCTCACAGCTTTGCTAATGCACTACACTTTCCTCAAACTTAATTGCTTCCATACCGTTTTTTACACGGTAATCATTGATTGCAGCTTTTATAGCATCTTCTGCCAAAACTGAACAGTGAATTTTAACCGGGGGAAGATTAAGCTCTTCTACTATATCCATATTATCAATTGATATAGCCTGGTCAACGGTTTTACCTTTTAACCATTCTGTGGCAAGCGATGATGATGCAATTGCAGAACCGCAACCAAAAGTTTTAAATTTTGCATCTCTAATTACACCAGTCTCATCCACTTCAATTTGCAAACGCATAACGTCTCCACACTCTGGTGCACCAACAAGACCTGTGCCTACGTTTTTGCTTGATTTATCAAGTGTTCCCACGTTTTTAGGGTTTTGATAATGATCAATTACTTTATTTGAGTATGCCATTTTATTTATTTTAAATTTTAATTCTAATTTTTAAACTAAATGCAAACACAATAATTCGCATTCAACATTCAACATTATTTTTAGTGATGCGCCCATTCAATTGAGTTCAAATCAATTCCTTCCTTGTACATCTCCCAAAGCGGACTCATTTCCCTCAATTTCAAAACTGTATTTCTAACCTGCTCTATGGTATAATCAATTTGTTCTTCTGTAGTAAACCTGCCTAATCCAAAACGCAACGAACTGTGTGCCAAATCATCACCCAATCCCAACGCTTTTAACACGTATGAGGGCTCCAGCGAAGCTGATGTACAAGCAGAGCCTGAACTAAGAGCAATGTTTTTATTAAAGCCCATAAGCAACCCCTCGCCTTCTACATGTTTAAACGAAATGTTGGTTACATGAGGCAGACGATGTTCTTCATCTCCATTCACGTAGGCTTCTTCAATCTTCATTAGTTCGGATTGAAGTTTATCTCTTAATACACTCAGTCTTTTTGCATCCTGATCCATTTCTAAACGAGCTAATTCACAAGCCTTACCAAAACCAACAATGCCCGGTACATTTAAAGTACCACTACGCATGCCTCTTTCGTGGCCTCCGCCGTCCATTTGTGCGGTAACTTTTACCCTGGGGTTTTTACGGCGAACATATAAGGCGCCAATACCTTTAGGACCATACATTTTGTGTGCGGTAAAAGCCATTAAATCAATACCGTCCTTGTTTACATCTACAGGTACTTTACCCACTGCCTGCACTGCATCACTAAAAAATAACACACCATGCTTACGGGCCAGGGCACTTATTTCTCTAACGGGCTGAATAACTCCAATTTCGTTATTAGCGTACATAATTGCAATAAGAATAGTAGTATCCTTAATAGCAGCTTCCAACTCATTTAAATCAATAAGTCCGTCTGCTTTAACCTGCAGATAAGTTACTTCACCACCAGATTTTTCAATGTGTTTGCAGGTATCTAAAACTGCTTTATGTTCTGTAGTGGCTGTAATAATGTGATTACCCTTACTGGCATACATTTCAAACACACCTTTAATAGCAAGGTTATCTCCTTCAGTAGCACCACTAGTAAAAATAATTTCTTTCGGGTCGGCTCCAATCAAAGCAGCAACCTGTTCTCGGGCATAATCTACAGCCTCTTCAGCCGACCAGCCAAAAGGATGGTTACGGCTGGCTGCATTGCCAAAGTTCTCAGTAAAATAAGGCAACATTGCATCAACAACTCTTGGATCGCAAGGCGTAGTTGCATTATTATCAAGGTAAACGGGTAATTTCAACATATAAAAAAGAGAGTTTTATCTTATTAAAACCTATAACACAAAAGTAACACAAACAGTTTTATAAATTTGACAGCCCACTTAAGAGATAGGTTAAATTCCTTAATTCGTAAGATTGATATGCAATGATTTTTACCTTAAAAAATTACATGATTAAATTAGAACATATTGGTATTGCGGTTAATAGCCTGGAGGCTTCAATACCGTTATTTGAAAAGTTGCTCAACACAAATTGCTATAAAACCGAGGTAGTAGAGAGCGAAAATGTTCGCACTGCTTTTTTCCAGAAACGGGATACAAAAGTCGAATTATTGGAAAGTTCTGCCCCAGACGGAGTAATTGCAAAATACATTGAAAAAAAAGGTGAAGGCATTCATCACCTTGCTTTTGAAGTTGAAAACATAGAAAAAGAGATTGAAAGATTACAAAATGAGGGGTTTGTTTTTGTGAATAATGTACCCAAAAAAGGGGCGGATAATAAGCTGATTTGCTTTCTTCATCCCAAAGAAACTAATGGAGTTTTGATTGAAATTTGCCAGGAAATGGTTGATAAGTGATTGTTTTTCAATTCATTTAATTTTAAAAATGCTTTGCTTCAAATTTATTGGAGTAATGTTATTTGCTAAAAAGGAATTTTTTAATGAGTTTGAGGTTTCAATGAAATTTTTTGTTGAATTTCTCCAGGGCATTTTTGACAATAAGATTTTATAAACTCATTTCGCATAGCCTCAAAATGACTTGTATTTTGTAATGTTTTGAATTGGCACACCTATTGATTTAATAGTGTTACAAATAAGCCAATTCATGAACAAACTGACCAACTCATTTAGACAAGTTTTTATTTTTACTCTACTTCTCTCACTTTCATTGGTTCATAATAGAGCTTCAGCCCAGGATAAAGCCTTCATCAGCAGGGTTGCTGTAACTTTAGACCAGTCACATACCAATATTTGGATCAGCGATTTTCCGGTAAAAACAAAAGTTATATTGGTTGATGCAGAAGATAATATTTTAGGAGTAGTAACGACCAACCAATTTGGGGCAGCTTATACTCAACTTTCGAAATCGGTATATACCCAGGTTACTGCAAGAACGCTTAATGGCGAGTTGCAAGTAGCTAACACCGCAGTTGTGAAGGCATCAGCGAGTAACGAGCCAATAGCTGCAAGTGAAAAGAAAGCCGGCAATAAAGTTTAGACCCTCTCTTCTACAAACATTTAAAACATTGAGCCCTCCACAGAGGGCTTTTATTTTGATGTAGGTTTTTAGTAGTTTGTAACTTTCCTGAAAACCATTGAAATGAATAAAGTATTAGCTTTTGTTCCCCTGCTGCTGTTATTTTTTATTGGCTGTAAAAGTAGTGGTGAAAAAACCGCAACCACAACAGATACCACCTCCCCGGTTGATCTTTCTAAAAAGTACCAGCTTGATCAACTGACATTGCCTCAAGGCTTTTCTATTTCAATTTTTGCAGAAGTACCTAAGGCCCGAAGCATGTGCTGGGGTACAAAGGGTACCTTGTTTATTGGTAACAGGGATGGCAAAGAAGTGTATGCAGCAGTAGATAAAGATGAAGATGGAAAAGCAGAAACCTTGTATACGATTGCCTCAGGTTTAAATACACCTAATGGAGTGGCATTTAAAGACGGAAATCTTTATGTGGCTGAAATAAACCGCATACTCAGGTTTGATAATATTGAAGATCAGTTAGCAAATCCACCAGCCTATAAAGTGATATATGATAAATTTCCAGATAAAACCCACCATGGTTGGAAGTTTATTGCATTTGGACCCGATGGAAAATTGTATGTACCTGTAGGCGCACCTTGTAATGTATGTAACGAGAGCGATAGCATATTTGCAACCATTACACGAATGAACCCTGATGGTAGTGGCCTTGAAATATTTGCTAAAGGTGTAAGAAATAGTGTTGGCTTTGACTGGAACCCTGATACAAAAAAGATGTGGTTTACCGACAATGGAAGGGATTTATTAGGCGACGATGTACCCTTTTGCGAACTTAATTATGCACCTGAGAAAGGAATGCATTTTGGATTTCCCTTTTGTCACCAGGGTAATATTTTAGATCCGGAATTTGGTAAGGGGAAAAATTGTGCGGATTATACGCCTCCTGCTAAAGCTTTAGGACCACATATAGCACCTTTGGGTATACGATTTTATTCAGGTACCAATTTTGGAGCAGCATACAAAAACAGAATTTTTATTGCGGAGCATGGAAGCTGGAACCGGAGTAAGCCCATCGGATACCAGGTGTCTATGGTTACGCTGGAGGGAGATAAAGTAATGGATTACAAACCCTTTATTACGGGGTGGCTGCAAAAAGATGGAAAGGTCACCGGCAGGCCGGTTGATGTAATTGTTGCCAAAGATGGATCGTTGTTAGTGAGTGATGATTTTGCCGGCGTGGTTTACAGGGTTAGTTATAAAGCTACTTTGTAACTGAACCAATAAATAACTTGTATTGGGGAGCATTCGGGCTTTGTAAATGAATTTAAAAAATTTGATTATTGGTATTTATACTTTGAGATATTAGTATTTGAGTTCGTAAGAATACAAATATTTGACCTTCTTCCTTGCAAAGCAAACAAGCCTGCCATGATGAAACGGTCGGACGGGGGGGGTGGCATTTTAAAAGCTGCAAGAAGAGCGAATAGTACCAGAGTGCGACCCCGCAAGTATGACGGGGCAGGCAGCAAGAGAAGTGCAATAGTAGCAATCAGTTTGGTCCAAAAAATACAATCTAAGTTTGGATGCCTTTACAATTACTTTGGGCAAGCTGTAACTATATTGAATTAAGTAAACAGCCCGAAATTTTAAATTCCCAATTTGTCTATGGCTAACTGAGCGGCTATCTGGCTTGCATCTTTCTTATTAAATCCTTTACCCAATGCAATTTCGTCACCATCCACTACAGCGGCAATGGTAAAAATTCTACGGTTGCTTTCAAGTTTTTCTTCAAGCGTTACAAAGGTGAGTACTTTGCCATTTTTACTTGCCCAACCAATTAATTTGTTCTTAAGATTGATGTCGATATTCTCAAGGTCGTCCACATAAAGGTGGGGGATGATCATATGCTGCAAGACCCACCGGTGGGTCTTTCTGTAACCTTTATCAAGATATACTGCACCCACCAATGCTTCGAGCGTATTGCCAAAAATCTGGCTTCCTTTTAACGATCCGTCAAACTTGTTGTAGAGGGTTATTTTTTTGAGACCCATCTTCAAGGCCAGGTCATTTAGCTGCGAACGATTTACCATCTTACTCCGCATTTCAGTCAAAAATCCTTCGCCTTTGTAGGGGTATTTTTTAAAAAGATAATCGGCAACAATTGAGCTTAAAATAGCATCGCCTAAATACTCAAGACGTTCATTGTTTTCGTCGGCACCTTCTTTTACGGAGCGATGGCTAAGGGCAGTTGTGTATAGCGAAAGATTACCCGGCTTTAAACCAAGTACATTTTGCAATTGCTTTTCGAAAGATTGTTTTACCGGCTTTTTACCAAAGAGTTTACCAAAAATTTGCACCACGTTAAGGTAAATATTTTTTTACAATCATGGCTGCATTATGACCGCCAAAGCCAAACGTATTGTTTAATGCTGCGTTAACAGTACGTTTTTGAGACTTATTAAAAGTAAAATTGAGTTTACTATCCAGCTCAGGATCGTCGTGAAAGTGGTTAATGGTAGGAGGTACTATATCGTGAACAACAGCTTGAATGCAAGCCATAGCTTCTATAACTCCGGCAGCACCCAGGCAGTGGCCAGTCATGCTTTTTGTAGAACTAATGTTTAAGTTATAGGCATGTTCGCCAAAAACGTGGAGGATAGCTTTAACCTCAGCGCCATCGCCCAAAGGCGTAGAAGTTCCATGTGTATTAATGTAATCGATGTCTTCAGGTTTAAGTCCGGCATCGTTTAATGCGGCAAGCATCACATTTTTAGCGCCTAACCCGTCAGGGTGTGGTGCAGTAATATGATAGGCATCTGCAGTTGCTCCGCCGCCAGCTATTTCGCAATAAATTTTGGCACCACGTGCTAATGCATGATCCAGACTTTCCAGTATTAAAACACCAGCACCTTCACCCATTACAAAACCATCGCGGGTTTTATCGTAAGGGCGGCTTGCAGTGGCAAATTCATCATTACGTTCGCTTAGTGCCTTCATAGCATTAAAGCCACCCACACCGGCTTCGCTAATTACGCTTTCGCTGCCACCTGATAAAATAATATCAGCCTTACCTATACGGATGTAGTTAAAGGCATCGATAATGGCATTTGTAGAGGAGGCACATGCGCTAACCACAGCAAAATTGGGTCCCCTAAAGCCATGGCGCATGGAAATTTGGCCTGCAGCAATATCAAGGATCATTTTAGGAATAAAGAAGGGATTGAAACGTGGCGTACCATCGCCTTTAGCAAACTCCATTACTTCCTGTTGAAAAGTAATTAAGCCGCCTATGCCACTTCCGAAGATTACGCCAACCCTGTCAGGGTCTACATTTTTATTGGTAAGACCAGCATCTTTAACTGCCTGGTCGCTGGCAACTAACGCAGTCTGGGTAAAACGGTCGATTTTTCGGGCTTCCTTTCTATCGAGATAATCAGTTGCTTCAAAACCTTTTAATTCGCAGGCAAACCGGGTTTTAAATTTTGTTGCATCAAATTGAGTGATCAGGTTGGCTCCGGAGACTCCATTTAACAACCCGTTCCAATAATCTTCAAGATTGTTACCTAATGGGGTTATAGCACCAATACCAGTTACAACAACTCTTTTAAATTGCATACGGCTTGCCTGAAATGTTTTAAGGGATAAAATCCGCCTACATCAGCTAAAATGCTTTTGCAAGGCGGATTAAAATTATTGCCAAAAATGTTTGTCAATTATTTAGCATGCTCTTCCAGGTAGGCAACAGCCTGTCCTACAGTAGTAATAGTTTCTGCCTGCTCGTCAGGTATAGAAATATTAAATTCCTTTTCGAATTCCATGATTAGCTCCACGGTATCTAAAGAATCTGCGCCGAGGTCATTGGTAAAAGAAGCTTCATTAGTTACCTCTGCTTCGTCTACTCCTAGCTTGTCAACAATTATTTTTTTAACTCTTGTTGCGATGTCTGACATTGTTATAAAGTTTAGTTACGGTTGCAAAAATAGAATTTTTGGTAAATAAGCAACGAAATAGATGATTTTTATTTCTATGCCTTTGCTGCTCAAAATATGGCTATTATTCGGTTTGTTGGTGTTTTTAAAATAATAGTTGAAAACCAGCCTTCAACAATTGCAGCGAAAGAGTATCTGCTATCTCATACGTAAACTAAATACGAGTCAACCTTTCTGTACTACCTGGTGTAGTTATATACTTTTATTGATTTCTCTTCAGTATTAAGATAAAGACTTAGTAAAAAATATGTGCTTTGATTTTTATACTGGTAGTTCTACCAATTGGAATAATTTCTTTTAGGCCACTCCTGGTATTTTAGCGTAACATCTTGAATGGCCGCCATATTGAGTTACAGTTGCTTTACAAAATAGTAAAAATAGAAGTGATAAGAAAAGCCCCAAATTTTTTTGAGCAAATCTTACCTTTACGAATACCTAATGTAAACTATGCCACTAAAATTAATTGATCACGGTTCAAAGGAGTATCAGCAAATGGTTGATATGCGCATGCAAATTTTGCGCAAACCACTCGGGTTAAATTTTACCGACGATGAATTGGGTAAAGAAACTGAAGATATATTGATTGGAGCCTTTGAAGACGATATGATGTTAGGTTGTTGCATGCTTACTAAGGTTGAGTCAAATACCGTAAGGCTTAGGCAGATGGCTGTTAAAACCGGGCTACAGGGCAAAGGAATTGGAAGGGCTTTAATGCAATTTGCCGAAAACATAGCCCGGGACAGGGGTAATAGCAAAATCATCATGCATGCACGCAAAACCGCAGCCGGTTTTTACGAAAAGCTTGATTACAAAGTGGCAGGGAAGGAATTTTTTGAAGTAACCATTCCCCATTATGTTATGGAGAAAGTATTGTAGCTATTACGCAATGTTTCGCTTCAATAATATTCTAAGGTCTCTTAAATTTTCTTCGGTTGCAAAGGCAGCTTTAGGCACCAGAAAGAATGATTTGCTATCGAAGTATAAGTGGATGAAGTGAGGGGTTTCAAAATAAGTACTGAACTTTTTCCACGGCCACTCAGTAAAACCCCTGTCACTTTCCAATAAAATTCCACTCTCTCTAAACTTCATTTTAAACCTGGCTTTAAAAGTTGCTGCTTTATTATACACCGTATAAGGGAGCATAAACCAGAACGAAACCATTAAACCTACCCAAAGAAAAGAACTGATTAAAAATGCAAGGGGCGAAACCTTTTTAAAGTAAAATAATGCCGCAGAGAAAAGGGCAAACACATTTACCAGGATCATCATTATGCGAATTTCAGGCCTTTTTATAAAGTGAAACCTTAGTGCCTGAATGACCAGCTTTTTATCATAAACAATAAAAATTTCCATTAGCGGAGTACAGATTATCTGGCGGGATTTCGAAATCCAAACCTCCCGGCGGTAAAATCGTACAATTTATACCAGATTTTTTAATATCGGCATTTGGTGGTTATAGGGTAAGAGGTTGCGGAGATTATATCTTTATTTGAAAGCGATATTCAATAAAAAAATAGACCTGGCTTTTTTAACTTATAAGTTTCTTGGCAAATCTTACCCTTGTTAGTCTACTTTTATATCCCTTATTATTCCACCTAACTTTAGTACAAAATATTTTATGGATAAGAAACCACATGGCCTGACTGAGCAAGAGGGCAATATTATTTTGAATGAAAGTGGAACTTTTATATCTACCGATCGACTTGATGAAAGTTCCGTGGAAAAGAAAAAAGAGGCAGGTGAAAAGAGTGATGAAGGTCAAACTTCAAGCGCGGGCCCAGAGGAAAAAGATATTACGGATTGATGCCTGCACTTGATACAATAGATTGAAAATTATGCTTGCCAGGCAGATCCGTAGCTCAGTTGGTTAGAGTGCTTCCTTGACATGGAAGAGGTCACCGGTTCGAGTCCGGTCGGGTCTACAACAAATTATGATGGAACCGTTTCTGGTATTATGTCTTAGTTTTTGTTTCCTACAAAAAGGTTTCATGAAGAGTTTCACTTTAGTGGTTTTTGTTTTCTTTTTCACATCTATTTTTTATTATTGAAACTACCCCATACTTTAAGTTAACAATTAAACCCTTGATAAATTCTGTTAAGTCATTGCCTTGATCTTTTCCAAATGCTTTAAAGAATTTTGATTGTTGCTATGGTTAGTCAACCTCATATTTTCATAGTATTTGCAACAATGATGCAAAACATATTGTTAGAATTTTTAACTAAAAGCATAAATTCAAAACATAAAATATAATTTACATCATTACTATACAATTACTTTTTAGCTAAATCATGAAACTTCGAACTGCAAATAGGAAGATTGCTAGAAAAAAGATACGCGTCAAAAGGCTTACGCCCGGTTCTTTAAAAGGGACTTTTGTAGAAACACGTAACATCGATGCCCATACTCCAAAAACAATTAAGTTAGCTGTTGTTTCACATAAACAGCAAATGAGAGAAAGGAATAATGCCTATCACTTTTTCTCTTTAGATTAATGTTCGATAATCCTTACGAGTTTCACTTTTTAGGAGAAACACAAACTCTCATAAAAGATCCTGTTTCAAGATTAAACTACCGATTTAAAGCGAAAAAAAGAACTTATTTTGTTACAATAGAGGTCTTTAATACAGGCTTGGCTGCGATTAAGTATTGTGATGTAAAAGATAAGGGAGCTCATAATGCATATAAAAAAATCTTTAATGATTTGGACGCTTTCAGGGTAATTACCACATGCTTGTTTATAATGTTGAGTTATTGGAAAAAAAATCCAACAACTTCTTTTGCTTTTTATGCAGTCCCTAGAGAATGGAGGGCGGCTATACTTGAAGAAAAAACTCTTACTGAAAGCCAGGTAAGTGAGTTTATAGAAGAGTATAAGCGAGTCAGGTTTAACATTTATAACTATGCAATGCTTAACCTTTTTTCTCCAGAAAACTTTACACCATTTAGAGATACTAAGAATTGCGTCTATGTGTTACTTAATAAATTTCAATCAAGACCTGTTTCGACGCTAAACTCATTGATAAAGTATCTGTTTGACAATTATAACTTGATTTTTGAACTTGATGACGATTGAAGTATCAGTACAAATACCGCTCCTCCTATAAATATTAAAGGGAGTAGATCATAGTAAGGTCGGGGCTACTTATTCCTCAATTATTGAATACCTCTCTCCCTCAAAAGCGTTAAAGCCTAACTTTATTTACTTAGAAGATTCACCAATGAAAAGACCCCCTGAAGAATCAAGGGGTCCATATTTAAATCGGAAGTCAACTCAATTTCTAAACGATAACCATTCAGCTTTTTGGTTAATGTTTTTAGCTGCAACCCATGCTGTTGCCGCAATTCAAACACTTATAACAAGTACCACTACGCAGGGTAATGTGTCCGCAAACATTACAGGCTGGTGCATCGCTCTGCATATTTTTAG
>JANPPB010000504.1:0-4259 GCA_031428295.1 Segetibacter sp.
GCATCTGTTTTTAAAATAAAAAGGTTGATATCATTACTGTCAAACAGCTCAGCTTTCTCTAAAATTTCCAGAGCATCGCTATATTTTCTGCTGGCCAAAAGAAGATCGGCCAATTTAATCAACAGCACAGAGGAGAAAGGAAACTGCTCAATACCAATTTCAGCAGCTTCCATAGCCTTAGATAATTGATCCTTCTCATCATAATGATCAATTATTCTTTCAAAGGCTTCCTCTTCTAAAAAAGTATGCTGCCGACCCGTTCTTAAATTCTCATACTGATTTAAAAGCTCCCGCAATTCATCTTTATCCTCTCTATAGTAATTTTCGCTCATTTTACCTGTTAGTTAAGGAAAGTTATGGAACACGTGAAAAAAAAACAACTTTGGATGTAACTTTTTTCAATATTCTACGTTTATAAAGAGCAATAAAAAGTTGTTAATATTAATTATTTACATAATTTCGTACAAATGACGCAGCGAAAATCCATCCAAATCACAAAAATCATGATAGCCCTACTTTTTGTAGGTGCAACTCAGATAGCAATGGGTTCGTTTACCGGAAGTAGTGACGAAAATTCCAAGAACAAGTATTCTCTCAAAAACTTTAATAAAAATTTTTATAAATCCGCTTCTCCATTTTCATTAAGAAGTACTTTTCAATATAAGGGAACCCAGATACTGAGTATACATAAGGACGAAAATAGTACTTCTTACCAATCGATAATGCGTTTTGAAAAGGGTAACACAACTTACATTTATCCCTATAAGCATAAAGTGAGTTTACCAAAATTCAAAGCTCCTGCACCTCCTACTGTTAGATAATTTCTTACAAAATTCTATAACCACTTTTAGGAATATCAAATCTTGCTGCCTGTACAGGAATCAAAGAAATCTTTACAGCAGTAAACTTGTAAACCATTTTGCCATCCTCTGAGGTGGTTTCGTATTCTAAAGCTAAACCTGGTAAATCTTTAAACTGGTATTCATATTCACGGGTAGATGGGATGATCGAAGGCGCATAATACACATTGTATGTAGATCCGTCCTTTAGCTTTGATACCACCTTTTTACATTCGTAGCCTAAAATAGTTTTGGTCTCATTAGTCGGTAAAAGTGTAATGCCTTCAAATTTCTTATTTTTCTCCAACTTTTTAGCTTCATCCAGAAAGGTCATGTATTTGGTACTCCCCAATTCTCTTAAAATAATTGTGGTATCCTTCTTTGTGTCATTTATAATAGTAAGGCTATAACTTGGACTTACCAGATCGGTTCTACTTTTGGACCCTTTAAGGTAGACAGTTTTAGAAGCTCCCTTTAGAGATTGTAATAATTCAGGTGAACTGTTACCATCTTCGATGGAAAGGTTATATACAATGGTACATTCAGAAACTATTCTTGCATTTTGCGTATTACCTGTAAAATGCAACCCAAAAACTGAAAGCAAAAACAAGAAGCATATTTTTTTCATACTTGATTTTTATAATTGAGTCCACGCATTATCAAAAAGGCCTGTGCAAGTGCAAAGACCTTTTAAAAAACACTTGTAAACTATTTTTTACCCGGTTGATTTCTTTGTTTTAAATCCTGAACTTTCTTTTGCGAATCAACCATTTGCTCGTACCGTTGTTGCCATTTGGATTTTTCCTTAGGCTTTTTCCTCGTTTCGTGCATTTTGGCCAAAATCTTATCGTGATTGATAATGTAATTCTGGATTACGAATTGTAAAATTAAAGTGATGACATTTGAAACAGTATAATACCATGTTAAAGCCGAGGGCAATCTATTGAAGATGAATAACAAGACAAAAGGAAAAATATAAGGCATGTATTTGAGCATCGGATTATTTTGATCCGGCGTCATATTCATGTTATAAATAGAAATAAGGAAACTGGTTAAAACTGCGGTAAGTGTAAACAAACTGATGTGATCACCGAAACCTAAAGGAATAGTGAAAGGTAGCTTAGCAATTACATCGTAGGAAGAAAGATCCTTTGCCCATAAAAAACTTTGCCCCCGGAGTGCTATTTCGGAATTAAAGAAACTATACAATGCAAAGAATATAGGAATTTGCAAAATGGCCGGTATACATCCCCCTAATGGATTTACTCCTGCCTCCCTGAATAACTTCATTTGCTCAACAGCAAAACCCTGTTGATCGGCTCCATACTTTTTCTTGATGACATCTAACTCCGGACGTAACACTTTCATTTTAGCGCCGCTCAAATAACTTGTATAGGTTAATGGCGAAGTAACCAAACGAATGAATAAAGTTAGAAAAGCGATAACCCAACCATAATTTTTTACAAACCGGGCTATAAAATCGAATACAGGCATAATGATATACCTATTGATGTATTTAACAAATGAAAATATTCCCGATCCTAAATCAATTATGCTTTCAAGCTTTAAGTCATATTTCTTTAAAATATTAAACTCGTTAGGGCCGTAATACATAGCCAACTGCACCGTGGCACTGCTTGCAGCAGGAACCTGAATTTTTAAATTTGCGGTTGCTCTACCCACGGTTTTGCTTGAATCCTGGGGAACAACCACAGTCATTTCACCTGAAGAAAAGGTGTTTTTAGCTATTAATGAAGAGTTGAAAAACTGTTGTTTTAAAGAAACCCATTTTACCGGCTTTGCAAAACTTTTAGAAGCACCACTTGCCGCAGCCTCCCAATCGTATTTGTCTTCTTCTACAAAGCAAAGCCTTGACTGCATCCGCTCATAATTAATATCGCTCTGGTGTACATTGGCAGCAACCTGCCAATTAATGTTCATTGTGTTCTGAGTCAGAAGCTTGTCAGCCCCATTTAGTAAAATATTCAAATCCACCAAATAATCATTTGGCTTAATGGTGTATTGATGGGTAATACTTTCACCATCTCGTGTAGAAATAATAAAATTTACAGTTTGACTACCATCATTGTTTTTAACCACATTGCCTGGCTTAAAAAACAAAGATCCTGTACCAGCAGACTGGTTAGGAGATGTATTGATATTGTACGAAAGATTGTCAAAGCCAGACCCGGCCATTATTACGGTGGTGCTATCAAAAGATTTGTATTTTTTTAGCTCAATACTTTTTGGCTGACCACCTTTATTGGTAAAAGTCACTTTCATTAATTCGTTTTCCACAACAATATCTTGTTCTGTACCAATAGCAGCACTATCAAATTTGCCCGCGGCAGTCAATCTACCTATAGAATCCCTGCGCAGAGAGTCTACTCTCATTGCAACAGTATCAATCCTGGGAGCAGTTGCGGCTTTTACTTTTGCAATTGAATCTGTAGCCAGCCTCTGTTCGCGCAACATGGCTTGCTGCTGCCTGCTGGTAAACCAAAAATAACCCATGAACAATATTCCCAAAAGCACAAAACCAATGACCGTATTCTTGTCTGTCTTCATAATTTCAATAAAAAATTGAGCGGCAAAGGTAAGGTTTTGACAGATTGCTTATAAGGTAATAAAATGCTTGCTGAAGCAGGTATCCTTCCCTGTAAAACACTTAAAAAACACCCATGTATCGTTGAAAAAAATAAAAGCATATTTAGGCAAAAGCCGTTAAAATACTTTTAAATGATGGAGTTTAAAATGTTATCCATCAAATTACAGTTTACTTTATAATCAATTTATAAGGGTCCCCACTTCAACCACCATTTTTTACTATCAAATTTTAATTATGAGTGAAAGTTTTTCTTCTCTTTCGCAAAGGGAAAGCTATACACCAACCTGGTGGGACAATTTTTTGTGGTGGCTTAGTACTGCAGAACGAGAGTTGTTGGTTGATTGCGTGGTTGACAGAAACCGTTACCGGATTATAGGCACCATGGTTTTAGGAACCTGGGCTTTTGCCACTTTGGCCTGGACCTATTTTTGGTCGACCATAAACAACAATTGGGTTTTTTCTATTTTGCTCGGTCTGTTTATGGGCTTTATTATACTAACTATCGACCGGGCATTAATTAAGGGAATAAATAAGTTTAATAAAACAAAGGTGGCACCTCTGTTATTGAGAAGTCTCCTTGCCATTACTCTTGGAACTTTTATGGCCCAGCCTGCCATTCTTTTTATGTTCGATAAAGAAATAAAACTGCAATCATCGCTCGATAACGAAAAGAGAAAGCAAGCAAAGCAAAAGGAATTGGATTCGCTTTATACCCCTCAAAAGCAGGAATTAGTGCTGAAGAAATCTGCCTTACAAACTGAACTGGCCAATAAATATGGCGGGGTAAATACTGCCAGACAAGCCTTTGTTCA
>JANPPB010000505.1:0-8475 GCA_031428295.1 Segetibacter sp.
ATAGGTATTAGTTAACTGGTTAGCCAATGCCTGGTACTTCTTATACAACTGATCGTTTTCAGGCCTTGGAACCGGGTAGTATGGATCGCCTTCCGCTTCGGGAAATTCGTATACCACTGAAGTTTTATCATGCTTCTGACCCGTCAAATGCTTGAACTCTGTAATGCGGGTGAAGGCATAATCGTTTGGATAATTTATGGTACCGGTTTCCTGGAAATTTTCTGTTTGTAATGTTTCAAACTTAAACCGAAGAGAGCGGTAAGGTAGCTTTCCATAACGGTAGTTGAAGTACTCATCAACGGGACCGGTAAAGATTAGTTTCTTATAAGTAACCTCATTCATCACCTCCTGGTAGTTGGTGTTTAGCATGATCTTAATGTTTGGATGCGACAGCATTTTTTCAAACATTTTTGTATAACCATGCAAAGGCATAGCCTGAAAGCTATCTGTAAAATAACGGTCATCCCTGTTTGTACGTGTAGGCACCCTTGCAGTTACAGATGCATCCAACTCCGATGGGTCGAGTGCCCATTGTTTTCTGGTATACCCCCTGAAAAATTTCTCATATAGCTCTCTGCCTACCTTGCTAACAACCACATCTTCCGATGTTTTTACCGGATAAACCTGCTCTGCACGTGAAGCTAAAAATTCTTCAACCTGCAGCCCATTTAAATCAAGTCCAAAATATTTATTAATGGTATTCAGGTTAATAGGGATGGGCAACATTTGTCCATCAACACTTGCCAGCACTTTATGTTGATAATTTCTCCATTCGGTAAAGCGTGACAAATAGTTGAACACATCCTCGCTGTTTGTATGAAAAATGTGTGGGCCATATTTATGAATTAGAATGCCATCTTCGTTGTAATAATCATAGGCATTACCACCAATATGATTTCTTTTGTCTATGATCAAAACCCTTTTACCGGTGGAAGCTAATCTTTCTGCCAGCACACTGCCTGCGAATCCTGCACCTACTATCAAAAAATCATACATGGTTGTTTAATTTAAAATTGTGTTAGAATGTAATGTTTGTGTTATCCTTTCTTTCATTTTTTCAAAAGTCAATGTCCACGATTGCTTTGATAAAAATGCATCGGCAACCGGTAGAAAAGTAGCTACATCCATACTCAACAATTCTTCAGCGACTTCTAAAAATTCAGTATCGTTTTTAGCAATTTTTACCAACCCCTCATCGCCATATGGGCTTACCACATCGTGTATCGGGGTTGATATAACAGGTACACCAGCTGATAAATACTCAGGAGTTTTAGTTGGGCTTATGTACCGGGTTGCTTCGTTTAACAGAAAAGGAATTAAGGCTATATCCCAGCCCGATAGATAAGCAGGTAATTGGTTATAAGACTTACCACCAAGAAAGTGAACATTAGGCAAAACAGGCAGAGAGGCAGGATCAATCTTAACTACCGGACCAAGCAAAACAAAATGCCAGTCAGGTTTTTGCGTTGCCATTTTTGAAATCAGTTCAATATCAAAACGCTCGTCTATTACACCATAAAAGCCTAACCTGGGATGCGGAATATTCTGTTGATCCTGGGGTTCTTCATCAATTTGTCTTGCCTGCTCAAAGTGACTTTTATCTATGCTACTGGGAAATGAATGAATATTTTTATGTTTGTTTTTTTTAGCCTCATACAAACTATGTCCACCTGTAAAAACTATGTCAGCTCTATTAAATAGTTCTTCTTCGTTTGCTCTTAATTCAGGAGGAGCAAATTTAAAATTCGACAATTCATCCATGCAATCGTACACGATAAACGATGGCTTAAAGTGCGATGAAAACGACAAAGCCATAGGAGTGTAATACCAAAATATATAAGAGCCCAGGTCATGGCTGTTTAATAGGTTATCCAATAATCTTTTTATGATTGCATTGCTTTTATCACCTGGTGTAGCTGAAGGCAAATGAGGTACTACTACCCATAAGTTATCTGCTCTTAATGAAAACGATAAAGATGCATCGCCTGATGAATCAAAAATTGGCTCCTCAAAAAACATCACTGTGTAATCGCTGCTAAAACGGGATAGCAAATGTTGAGGCCTTTGGTAAACAAAATCCCATCTTAGATGAGAAAAGCATAATAGGAGCTGCGGACTATTTTTCGATGGATGGTTGTTTAAATTGTTTAAGATTGTTTTTTCATCTGCATGGTTTAGTAACAACTCCATAGATTCTAGATTGATTTTTTGTTTGATGTATAATACATGTATCAATCACGTGCCAAAGCATTACCTAAAAGACTGGTTTAAGGAAACCTTGATTCTGTTTGAGTTGATAAAATTTATAATTTTACAAATGTGGAATTATGTTCCCAACACTCGTAAATGGTAAACAGGTAAGGTTAAGCATCAACAATCATCAACTAAAAATTTTGTTTAACCTATAGTGATAAATTGCAATAAAAGAGTAGGGGCCACAATTAATTAATCTTATGAAGTAATAAGGTATCAAGATTATATGACTTCATAGTTCAATAGTTTATCAAAGACCTATTGAATCTTCAGTAAAAAAACACCATGAAAATCATCTTGCATGTTATGCTGTAGAAACACCTTTTATCTAAAATCTATAAGTTTCCGGTAGTCAATACTGTTTCACCTGCGGGGAAGGTAATTTTAGAATCATCTTCTGCAGTAACGTAAATTCGGGTGGGCTTAAATGGAGTAACCGTATGTAATGATGCCTTAAGTGTTTTAGATAACAAACTGCTTGAGCTGTTTAATATACCAATGTTTTTTGTACTATTATCTTCAGTTTGCATCCATACCAAATAAACGGATTTAGCGGGCTGCAATTTTTTAGGTTCAGCAAGGTGCAACACATCCAAATGTATTGAATAATTGCTGTTCCTATCTTTTGTAATTTTTACACTTCCCTCAGCGCCAGGAACAATGCTCGATTGCTCGAACATGATTTTTTTAGCACAACTGCTTAAGTTGATGACCAATAAAGTGGTCATGAAAATAAAAAGTACACTTTTAACCGTTGTAGAAATATGTTTCATAGCCGTAGTTGATTGGTTATAATTATTTAAAATTAAAAGAAGAAAATGTATAGATGAAAAACAGACTTTTATTAAAGTATATCTGTTCTTTAAGCCGTTTCAAAGATATATCAATATTGATTTGGTATTATGGATAGGTAAGCATGCAGTTCGTATATTTTTGATTACCTTCTTCATAACTTACGCACTGCGATGTTAAGTAAAGATTACCTGGCTTTTGTAGTATTTAACCGATTTTTGGTAATGGCATTTTGATAAATCTTGAATAACTCAATTTTAAATAAACATACTTATTATGCATAAAATATTGTTACTCGTAACTCATGGTTTTCCACATCATTTGTTAGATTTTGCTAAGGAATTATGCAAAGAAGAACCAGGTAAAATCACTGCAATCTTTACTGATAGCCTTAAAAGGATTGATACAGATTCGTACCTTTTTCCAAGTGATATAAATGCAACGGAAACTGATTTCACAACACAAAGTGATGAGGAAGAAGAGGCTCATTTGATAGCAGATAAGATGAAATTGTTTACAGACTATTGTGAAGCCAACAAGATGGAGCATGCAGCAAGAAGCATCACCGCAAATTACCTTGAGAACATAAATGACGAAACCGCCTTTGCTGATTATGTGCTTTGCGATGCTCACCTGGACCTGGAGCTATTTAGTATGCCGAATTTTATTTCATCTTCACACTGTCCTGTACTTTTGATACCCACCGAAGCAACTTCTTTTGACCATGTTATTTTTACTTTCGATGGACACATGTCGAGCATTCATGCTATGAAACAGTTTGCCTACCTCTTCTCAAAATATAAAAATTTACAGGTTTCATTGGTAACCGTATTGCCTCCCCATACTGACTTAATGGATTACGACAATCTGGTTAGGGAGTGGATCATAACACATTTTCCGAAGGCTGGCATTGAGATATTGCAAGGCGAAGTAAAGTCGCAACTTGCTGCTTACATCAATCAACACCCTAACAGCATGGTGGTAATGGGTGCCTTCGGCAGAAATGCTTTGTCAAAATTGTTTAAGGAAAGCCTGGTGCCTGCCATATTAAAAAGTACTAAAGCACCTTTGTTTATCAGTCATATTTAATGTTTATGCTCCGGCAATTGGTTATAACATTTTCATGTATCATAATAGTTATCTCTTGCACCAACAACGCCGGAAGCAGGGCTATAGCAATTATACCCCGCGATACTACCATCACTCCAAAAACTGCTTATACACTGCTTACATTAGATAGTATTACAGTTGCAAACTTTATTGCTAAAGAGCAAATTGTAAATGAAGAAGCAGTTAACATTGTGAACTTTTATAACCATCGTAATTATCAATATGCCTGGTTTGATGAGGAGGGTTTATCTGAACAGGGAGAGGCATTTTGGAACTTGCACCAATCCAATTTGGAAGAATTAAAGGACACTACAGCCTCTGGTAAAATGTTGCATCGTTACATGACCGGCCTGCTGGAAGTTGCCGGCCCTGCGTTTCATAACGATACTTTGGCATTAATTGAAATGTTATTGACCACGCATTTTTTTGGGTACCTGCAAAAGTCTTTTAAAGGAAAAGTGGATCCACACGAAATGCAATGGTACATACCACGCCGAAAACTAAATGACCAGTCTCTACTTGATTCATTTTTAACGAGCTCTGGCAAAAACTGGAAGCCATTAAATACTGCTTATTACAAATTGGATAGTGCCCTGGCTGTGTATATACAAATTGCTAAGGAGGGCGGTTGGCCGTCTGTAGCCATAACAAATAACAACATGGTTAAGGGTATTAAAATACCTGAAATTAGCCTGCTAAAAAAGCGGTTAGCGGCAAGTGGTGACTTTGCAAAAAATGAAACCAGCCAATTATTCAATACTAAGCTGGAGAGTTCACTTAAGAAACAACAACGATCTTTTGGTCTTGAAGAAACCGGGAAGCCGGATAAGCAATTACTTACCCAACTGAATGTTCCTGTTGAAGAACGCATCAGGCAAATGACCATTAACCTTGAAAGAATGCGGTGGATGCCTGAGGATAATGCTGACAGGTTGTGGGCGAACATACCCGAATTTAAACTACATGTTTTTGAAAATAATAAGGAAGAGATGGTCATTAAAATTGTGGTTGGGAAGGCTGCTAACCGAACAGTCATCTTCTCTGATTCATTAAGATATATTGTATTTAGTCCATATTGGAATGTGCCGGAAAGTATTGTTGAAAAAGAAATCATGCCTTCCATTGCCCGGAATAGAAATTATCTTGAGCGTAATAATATGGAGATTTTAAAATACAGCAACGGTCAACCTGTTGTAAGGCAAAAACCGGGTGGTGCAAATGCTTTGGGTAAAGTAAAATTCCTGTTTCCTAATCGATACAATATCTACTTTCACGATACTCCGGCCAAGACACTTTTTAGCAACCAGC
Organism: Segetibacter sp.; assembly: GCA_031428295.1. GTDB lineage: Bacteria > Bacteroidota > Bacteroidia > Chitinophagales > Chitinophagaceae > Segetibacter. The sequence goes on from JANPPB010000505.1 coordinate 5,464, forward strand.
AAAGAGCTTTTAGTCATGGATGTATTCGTTTGCAAAAGGCATTCGATCTTGCAAAGTTTCTTTTAAAGGATCAGCCTGAATGGAACGATTTACGCATAGAAACTTCTATGAACCAGGTAAAGGAAGAATGGGTTTCATTGCGTTCGCCCAGGCCTGTGTATGTGGTTTACTTTACTGTTTGGGTTGACCAGGAAGGTGTGCTAAATTTTAGAGATGATATTTATGGCCACGACAAACGTATGGCCGAACACTTGTTTAATTAATCAATCTTTTTGGCCAACCTTTAAGTTTTACTTTCCGAAGTCAAATATTGTTCAACATAAGTTTTTTATAAGAAATTTTTCGTGATGGAGCGAACATAATGAAAAGTGTTTTGTCAATCATTTATTAAATCTTTGCCAAAGTTTTTTTCGTATATCAACCCTAATTTTCCAAACTGCAACCCTCAACTGCTATAATTTTTTTTTCGCGAAGCGTAACTAATGAAGCTGCCTGCAAGAAAATTATACCCGGAAGTGCTTCCAAAAACAATGCATTCTTTTCATTGAATGAAAAAAGAGGTATGCTCACATTAATATCCGGTAAGGTTGACCAGTTTTGGACCAGACGGTTTAAGTCTACGCTTAGGGTAAATACAGGTAAGGTGATGATCGAAAAGCAGGGTGGTGGTGTTGATGACGACCTTATTTTTCCGGAGCAGGGGTTGATTCAAGACCGCAACGGAACATTGGTTGCTTTGCAAAATTCGTACAGCGGTAACAACTTTACTTCGCAAACCGATATACAGTATTCAACCTATTTATGGAACTATTACAGACCAATGAATGCCGGACTGCCTACCGTAATTGTATTGGCACCTAATGATAGAACCTTGGCTCGTTTGGGCAGCCCCGGTACACAATACATTAGCAATGAAAATACCTGGCAGGTTGCTCAAAAATTTGGCTTTACCCGCAACAATCACAACTTTAAAGTGGGTGTTGGAATCATTAGCTCACGCCAATCTTTAATTGGTGGTGGCAACCCTCTGGGTGAGTATACTGTAAAGCTGTCACAGGCTCAACTTGATGCAATCAAAGACAAAAGTGCCAATGATAAACTTAGCTATAAAGACATACCTGCCGATGTACTTGTTCGAAATTTGGATGTGGAATTAAGCCCGGGCAGGTTTGGTGCAACTCAAAACCGCCCTTATGCTTATATAGAAGATTTGTGGAGTGTAAACAGTAAATTGAATGTTACGCTGGGTGTTCGCTGGGATTATGATAACCTCTCAAAAAGTGGGGGAACCAAGGGTGATTACAACAACGTTGGCCCCCGTGTAAACTTTAATTATAAGTTGAATGACCGCAGTGTAATACGTGGTGGATATGGTATTTACTATGATAAAATATTGTACACCATTTACGGTGATGCCTTGCAGTTTACATCGAACAGCAACGATTACAAAAGGCAGATTGCGGCTTTGCAAAGCAAGGGTATGATACCGGCTTCGGCTAACATCAATGCTCTTGTGCGGGATGGAAATTTGAAAGCCAATGTAGCAGGAGCCACCTTTTTAAATGGGCCTGTATCAGCTCAGCTCCAGGCAAATAGAAGTAAGCAGTTTTCAAACGAGTTGCGTATTATGAACCCTGATGGATGGCAGAATCCTTACAGCCACCAGGCCTCTATAGGCTACCAGGTACAAATAGGTGAAGACAAATTGTTTTATACAGATTTGATGCTGGTAGATGTTCACAACCTGTTTAGGTTAAGAGACTTGAACCCACCGGCACCATATTCATATTCAATCAACGCCAAAAACATTATTGCCCGAAGTGTAGCCTCTGCGGATAGCACACGTACCACGCCAATCTATCGCGATGGAAGAGGTAATTATACGCTCATAAATGGCCTCCAGTGGACTGTTGGTAAGAAGAAGTTATGGTCCTCCACGCCAGTTTCAGATGGGAGTGAATTACTATTTTTAAAAGCGCTCTGTTGTGATACCCATAGGGGCATGTTTACCTGTTATCCTATATTCAAAATAAAATCCGTACCATTCTCCGGAGCACCTTTTTTTCAAAGGTGCCCTGTATTTTAAAAGGCCAAAAGAGTTGATAAATTCATTTACCTGCTTTGTTTCATATTTGCAGCGGTAAAAGGCGAAGGCATAAAAAATCTGTAAGAGCAAAGAACATGTTGATAAGAAAGTGTTTTCAAATACTATTAGTGAGCTTGATAATGATCTCCTGTAAGCAACAGGAGCAAAAGAAGGATGACCTAAGCAAGCTAACATGGCAGCAAATTGAAGACAAGGGTAAAGGTGCCCAGTTAACGATGATGATGTACCAGGGAGATAAAAAGGTAAACCGGTATATGAATGAGTATGTAGTGCCTGCATTGAAGGAGGAATATGATATTACTCTTACAATTGTTGCGGGGCAGGGTAAGGACATTGTAAACAACCTGATGGGCGAGAAGGAAGCCGGTAAGCAACAAAGCGACATTGATCTGTGCTGGATTAATGGCGAAACATTTTACCAGCTTCGGCAGATTGATGCACTGTTTGGTCCCTATACGGATCAGTTGCCCAACAGTAAATATGTCGACTTTGATAACCCTGTTATTAAGTATGATTTTCAGCAGGAAATAAAGGGCTATGAAACCCCATGGGGACAATCGTTTTACTATGTTATTTGCGATAGCGCCAAAACTGTTAACCCACCTGTTAGCATGCAACAGTGGCAAACATGGTGGCAACAAAACCCTGGCAGGTTTACCCTTGCAACCGACTTTAATGGAATGACTTTGTTGAAAACATGGTTGATTGAACTGGCAGGTGGAAGTAATGAACTGGATGGTAAATTTGATGAACAGAAGTATGAAAAGTTTTCTGCACAGCTCTGGCAATTCATCAATAGTAACAAAAAATATTTCTGGAAAAAAGGTGAGACATTCCCCGCAAGCAATACCAGTATATCGCAAATGTTTAGCAGTGGCGAGCTGGATTTTACTACCAGTTTTAAC
>JANPPB010000506.1:0-1647 GCA_031428295.1 Segetibacter sp.
ACCTTCGCTGGACAGGACCTTAGGACTGGCCCAGGCCACAGCCATTAATATGACCGACATGGTGGGCATTGGGCCATTTATAACCCTGCCAATGGTGATACATGTAATGAACGGTCCTTACTTTTTGTACGCCTGGCTGGCGGGTGCTTTTCTTTCAATAGTTGATGCAACTATTTGGAGCGAATTAGGAGCAGCATTTCCCCGTGCGGGTGGCAGTTACAACTTTTTAAAGGAAGCTTATGGCAAAGAGAAAGCCGGAAAATTTTTTAGCTTTCTGTTTGTGTGGCAAACCATGATACAAGCACCACTGGTAATTGCCTCCGCGGCAATAGGCTTTGCAAAATATTTTAGTTACCTGGTGCCGCTAACGTCCACCACTTCAAAAATAGTAAGCGGCAGCGTGGTGTTATTGATCATTGGTTTGTTGTACCGAAAAATTGAAGCCATCGGAAAAATAAGTGTGTTGCTTTGGCTCGGTGTAATCATTACTCTACTCTGGATTATAGGTGGCGGAATTGCGCATGGCAACTTTTTACAACCCATAAAACACATAAATGATGGCATTACTTTTAATTATGCTTTTGTTACGGCAATTGGATTTGCCAGTGTAAAATCGGTGTACAGTTATCTCGGCTACTACAATATTTGCCATCTGGGTGGCGAGATCATAAATCCAACTAAAAACATTCCCCGGAGTATGTATTTATCCATTGGCGGCATTACTTTTTTATACCTGATGATGAACATTAGCGTGGTAAGTGTAATACCCTGGCAGGAAGCAAAAGACAGCGAATTTGTTGTGAGCCTTTTTATACAACGCCTGGCTGGCAACTCGTTTGCCAATGTGGTTACCTGTCTTATTTTGTGGGTGGCCTTTGCATCGGTATTTAGCGCAACGCTTGGCTATAGTCGCATACCGTATGCTGCTGCAAACGATGGTGCATTTTTTAAAGTGTTTGCAAAGGTGCATCCAACCAAACATTTTCCGCATGTGTCGTTGCTGGTGTTAGGTGGGGTTGCCTTTATATTCAGCCTGCTTTTTAGATTAGGCGATGTCATCAGCGCCATACTGGCTATGCGAATTCTTATTCAATTTATAGGGCAGGCAATTGGTTTGTTGTTGCTGAGGCGGAATAGAAACGCCAGTGAATTTCCCTATAAAATGCCTTTCTTTCCCCTACCGGTTTACCTGGCTATTTGCATTTGGCTTTTCATATTATATTCCACCGGCAAAACCATGGTTATTTATGGTGTGGTGGTAATCTCCATTGGCTCGCTGGTGTACTTTATAAAAGCAAAACTGACCAATGAATGGCCCTTTGATAACAAACTGAACAATGAACAGCCAACAGCCTAAAAATTTTTTCAGCTTACAATCCAATAATAAATCACACCCAGTAAAAGCAGCACTTCTACAATCCATATTGCTTTTAAAGACCTGACGAAGTACTTGAGTAATAAATCGGCTATAAGCATCCCGATTGCAACAGGTAACAGCAGGTTCACCATGCGATATACCCATCCTTCTACCGTTCGGCCTGAAGCTATCCATTCAAAAAGCATGTATACGAATATAAGTATAGAGACGACCAAGAAAAGTGTAGGCTTTACCAACCGGCTTTTTAGCATGCAGTAAAATTAAAGCCT
>JANPPB010000507.1:0-4740 GCA_031428295.1 Segetibacter sp.
GGCCTTTAAACATAGGTGGCAAGCCAAACTTTCCTCTTCCGGCATTTATACCCATCACCTTTGAGTTAACCGTATTATTTGCGGCTGTGGGTATGGTACTTACATTTTGTTATTTGTGCCAGTTAGCTCCATTTGTAAGGCATCATCATTTTCATCCAAGGTCAACTGACGATCTTTTTGTAATGGCAGTAGAATGTACGGCTAAAACTAATGTTGAAGACTTAAAAGGATTTTTGCAAAGCGCTGGTGCCATTGAAGTTAATTACCAGGTTGCTGAAACAGGCTGGTGGTTTGGCAGGTACGACAAAGAACAAAAATTATATGCCGACGAACATCCTGTTATAGCTTAAACCGAATATCTCAAGATTTACATAATGAAGAAATTATCAATAATAACTATTTGTTTGTTGGCTGTAGCGCTTATAGTTAGTTGTGGTGGTGATGTAAAGAGAACTCCCGGTTCTACTTATATGCCTGACATGGGTACCAGCCGGGCTTACGAAACGTATGCGGATCATAGCAACCTGGCAAGTGCAGGTATTCATTACAACAACATGCCTGTAGCAGGTACTGTTGCCCGTGGCGAGGAAATGCCTTACCATCTAAAAAATGACAGTGCAGGGTATTCTGCAAGTAATACCATAAAAAATCCCTTGACCCTTTGGTCGGCCGCTGATAGTATTGAATCAGAAAGATTATACCTGATCAATTGCGCTATCTGCCATGGAACCGCGTTAAACGGTAATGGTCCTTTGTATAAAGACGGTGCCGGCCCTTACGCCGCAAAACCTGCAACTTTGGTTGGTGATCCTGCAATAGAAGCTTTGGGCGAAGGTGATTATTACCATGTTCAAACTTATGGTAAAGGTCAAATGGGTAGCTATGCATCTCAGTTAAACCGCAAGCAGCGCTGGATGATTGCACGCTACATTAAGCAAAAACAAAAAAAGAGTGGTGGCGCATCTGCAACTGCAGCAGCAGCAACTGATAGCACAGCAGCGGGTGGCAATATGACTAAAAAATAATTAAGCAAAATTTTCTGCATACAAAAAAATTTAAGATGGCATCTATTAGAGAACAGTTTGAAGTAACGGGTAAAATGAGAACCTGGTCAATGGGTTTGATTGCTATCGGGATACTTGCCTTCATTATTGGTTTGATTACAAAGGGATTTAGCAACGATCCACATGAGCAAGCTATTTTTTGGGGTACCGTAATGTATAATAGTATTTTCTTTCTGTTGGTTTGTAATGCCAGTATGTTCTTTATATGTATTACTACTTTGGCCAAAGGTGGATGGCAAACAGTTTTTCGCCGGGTGCCTGAAGCAATCTCAGCAGTGGTGCCCATCTTTGGATTGATAGCAGCCTTTGTATTGTTGTTTGTGGTGTTTGGATTAGGCCATGGCGATCATCATCCAATTTATCACTGGGTTACACCCGGTAAAGACGAGATTCTTTTAAAGAAAAGTGGTTTCCTTAACCCTACCTTTTTTGTGCTGTGGACGTTATTATCAGTTGGCTTGTGGAGTTGGTTGGGAATGAAAATGAGACAACTTAGCCGTCAGGCTGATAATGGTGACATGACATTTGAAGAAGGAACCAATTGGTTTCACAGAAATCTGATTTATGGGTCTATGTTTACTGTTTGGTTTGGCTTAACAGTGGGTTCTGTAACTCCATGGGTTTGGATCATGAGTATTGATGCACATTGGTACAGCACCATGTTTAGCTGGTACACATTTGCCAGCTCATTTGTATCAGGAATTTCTTTAATAGTTTTGTGGGTAATATTTCTTAAAAACAGGGGTCAGTTACAATTTACAACAGAAGAGCATTTGCACGACCTTGGAAAATTCATGTTTGCATTTTCTATATTCTGGACTTATTTATGGTTCAGCCAGTACATGCTAATATGGTATTCCAACATTCCGGAAGAAACTATTTATTTCAAGCATCGTGTACAAGGCGCCTGGCATGGAATATTCATTTTAAACCTAATAATTAACTTTGTTTGTCCCTTGCTTATCTTAATGAAGAGGTCGAGTAAAAGGAATTATACTCTATTAACTTTTATGGCTGTATTAATCATATTCGGCCATTGGATAGACTTTTTACAAATGATTATGGGTAGTATATCAAAGGATCATGTTACCCTTGGATGGCTTGATTTTGGAATATTAGCACTGTACGCAGGTATGATTATTTTGTTTGTGGGCCGGGCTTTAACAAAGGCACCATTGGTTGCTGCCGGAAACCCTTTTCTCAAAGAAAGTATCATACATCACACTTAGAAAATTTTAGAGGGCAGGCCAACGTTTATTTAAACAATACCGCTTGTCAAACGTTTTATTTTAGACCAGAAAATACCTGTATTTATCATGTCAATTTTTTTTACCATTGCCGTAGTTGTATTAGTGTTTGTGGTGATATTTCAAATTGCCAAAGCAAGCGAATATGTGGCCATATTAAAAGGCGAGGAGAAAGCCGGCAAGCAAGCAAATAAGATCAATGGATTTTTGATGATTGTTTTTCTTGTTCTTGGTCTTATAGGCGTTTATTATTGCAACGAACTTATGAAAGGAAGGATACCCATAAGTTCTTCTCTTGAAGGTGATAAAGTTGACCAAATGCTTTATTTGACAATAGCTATCACCGGCGTTGTATTTATCATTACACACATTTTACTTTTTTGGTTTTCCTACAAATACCAGGAGAACGACGATAGAAAAGCCTACTTCTTTCCACACAATAATAAGCTGGAAGTTTTATGGACTGTAGTTCCTGCAATTGTATTATCAATTCTTGTGGTGATTGGTCTAAGAAACTGGTTCATTTTTACCGGCGATGCTCCAAAGGAATCTTTGATAGTTGAGATAACAGGTAAACAATTTGGCTGGATTTATCGTTACCCCGGCAAGGATAATACATTTGGAAAAAAATACTTCAGAAATATTGATCCCGCTTCAAACAGTCTGGGTTTAATATGGGCTGATAATAAAGAATTAAACCAAACTGCTGATCCTGCCTCTTTTGATGACATTGTAAATGAGCAAGCCATGTACATTGTGAAAGGAAGGCCGGTTAAATTGGTTATCAATTCAAGAGATGTAATTCACGATGTTGGTTTGCCTCATTTTAGAATGAAGATGGATGCAGTTCCCGGTATACCTACCACCCTTTGGTTTACACCTAAGTATACTACCAGGGAAATGCAGGATATGACTCAAAATACAAATTTCGAGTACGAAATAGCATGCGACCAAATTTGTGGAAATGGTCATTACTCAATGAAGGGAATTATTAAAGTAGTTACACAGCAGGAATATGATTTTTGGGCTGTAACTCAAAAGCCCTATTATTATTCAGCTTTCCCGGATAAAGATCCCAGTGCCTTGCCGGCAGCACCTGCTGACAGTACAAAGCAAGCCGCCGCTAACACAACAAAAGTTGCAGAAAAAAGCATCGCACTGAAATAGAGAATTAATTAATAATTGGTTCTCTCTAGAGAATCTAAATTGAATATATGAGCAACGAAGAGATGTTACATTCACAAACTGCCACAGGTAATGTAGTGGAAGTAGCGCATCACGATCATCATGGTGAGCATCATCATCACGAGACTTTTATTACGAAGTATATCTTTAGCCAGGATCATAAAATGATTGCCAAACAATTTTTGGTGACAGGTATGATTTGGGCAATCCTTGGAGGGTTAATGTCGGTTTTGTTCCGCCTTCAACTAGCTTATCCTGACGCAAATTTCCCCTGGTTAGAAACCTTATTGGGTAAATGGGCAAAAGGGGGTCATCTGTCAGCCGATGCTTATTATGCCCTTGTAACAACCCATGGAACAGTATTGGTGTTTTTTGTATTGACTGCAGGTTTGAGTGGAACTTTTGCCAACTTTTTAATCCCACTTCAGATTGGTGCAAGAGACATGGCTTCACCATTTTTAAACATGCTCAGTTATTGGTTCTTCTTTACTGCCGGTGCTGTAATGCTTTCTTCTTTGTTTGTTGAAACTGGTCCCTTCTCAGGCGGTTGGACGGCCTATCCACCATTAAGTGCTTTAGGTTCAGCTTCACCGGGTTCTAAAACGGGTATGGATCTTTGGTTGATTAGCATGGCACTATTTGTTGTCAGCAGCTTGTTAGGGGGTCTTAACTATATAGCAACCATCCTTAACATGCGTACAAAGGGAATGACAATGACTCGTTTGCCTTTAACCATTTGGGCCTTATTCTTTACTGCAATTTTAGGTGTGTTGTCTTTCCCCGTATTATTGTCAGGTTTCATCCTGTTGATTTTTGATAGAAATTTTGGTACCAGTTTTTATCTCAGTGATATATATATTAATGGTGTAGGAGCTTTGCCAAACGAAGGTGGAAGCGCCATTTTGTATCAACACCTTTTTTGGTTCTTAGGTCACCCGGAAGTGTACATCATCATTTTGCCGGCAATGGGTATTGTTTCTGAGGTAATGAGTACAAATGCCCGAAAGCCAATCTTTGGTTACATGGCAATGATTGGGTCTTTGTTTGCAATCGCAGTGCTTGCATTCCTGGTTTGGGCTCACCACATGTTTGTATCTGGTCTTAATCCATTTTTAGGTTCATTCTTTGTATTGTTGACCCTGTTAATCGCCGTACCATCTGCAATTAAGGTCTTTAACTGGCTTACTACTCTATGGAGAGGAAACATTCGGTTTACGCCGGGCATGTTGTACTCCATTGGATTT
>JANPPB010000508.1:0-2664 GCA_031428295.1 Segetibacter sp.
TGCTAAAAGACGAATTACATTTTACCGGTCTTACTATAACCGACGGACTGGAGATGAGTGGCGTAACTAAATATTACCCTGCAGGTGCTGCCTCAGTTCAATCGCTGATTGCGGGTAACGATCTGCTATTGGTACCTGTTGATGTGCCTGGTAGTATTGCGGCTATTATGCAATCAATTAAAGAAGGCAAACTTCAATGGGAGGATTTAAACAGCCGGGTAAAGAAAGTATTGGCAGCTAAATATCAACTGGGTCTTAACGAAATAAAGCCAATTGTTACCGAAGGCTTACTATCAGATTTAAATGCCAAAACTGCTGAATTAAATCAACTGGTAGCAAACAATGCCATTACACTTTTACGGCAAACTGATAATGATTTGTTGCCTTTGGCTAAAGGTAAAAAGATAGCATACCTGGGTGTTGGTATTGATTCGCTCAATTTATTTGGCAAAAGCTTACAGCAGGTTTTTGGTGCAGAACCTTACCTGTTCGATTTTAAAAAAGACCTTGGCCCCGTTAGCATGTTGGCAGCAACACTAAAAGAAAAATACGCGGCAGTTGTTATTGGATTACATAATTATAGTCGCAGGCCCGCAAATAATTTCGGCATCAGCCAGGCTGCTATCGATCTTATCAACCTCGTTCAAAAAGAAGTTCCCTCAATAACCTTTGTATTTGGAAATCCGTATGCAATAAAAAATATTGACAATGCGCCCAACCTGTTAGCTTGTTATGAGGATATGCCGGTTGTGCAACAGGCTGCTATAGAGTTTTTGAATGGTCAGCAAGTTGCCAAAGGAAAATTAACCGTAACCGTGAGTGATAGTTTTCACTTTGGAACCGGTAAGAATTACAATTACTATTTTCCATCGGTGGCGCCTGAAACAGTGGGCATTAACCCGCAGACTTTTACCACCATCGACTCCATTGCAAACGATGCTATTGCCAAACATGCAACACCCGGCTGTGTAGTATTGGTGGCTAAAGATGGTAAAATTGCTTTTGAAAAAAGCTATGGCTATACCAACTACGATAGCCTTCAGCCGGTAGATAATAACATGATATACGACCTTGCTTCGGTAACCAAAATTTCGGCTACTACGGTTTCGGTGATGAAATTGTATGAAGACAAAAAATTAAGTCTCGATAAAACCCTGGGTGATTATCTGCCCTGGGTTAGGGGTACAAATAAGGCAGGCATAAAGCTTCGCAACCTGTTATTGCACCAGGCTGGTTTGATAGCATACATTCCATTTTACAAAGAAACAGTTGACAGTACTCACCAATTTAAGCCTGGCATCTATTCGACCGAAAAGACTCCTGCATACAATATAAGGGTTGCCGAAGATTTATACATGAGCACTGCTTACCGGGATACGATGTATAAGAAAATATTAGAGAGTAAATTGTCTGCTACCGATAAATACATCTATAGCGATAATGATTTTATTTTTTTAGGTAAGGTGGTTGAAGCCATAACCGCCAAACCATTGGAAGATTACGTTAGAGAAACTTTTTACCTGCCCTTGCGAATGATGAGTACGTCCTTCAGTCCACGCGAACATTACCCGATCAATAGTATTGCTCCCACAGAAAACGATACTGTCTTCAGAACCCAGTTACTAAGAGGCGATGTACACGACCCTGGTGCAGCCATGTTTGGTGGAGTAGCCGGGCATGCTGGTTTATTTAGTAATGCATATGATCTTGCACAGCTGTACCAATTGTTATTAAACGGTGGTGAGTTGCATGGTGTACGCTTATTGAAGAAAAAAACGATCAATTATTTTACCGCTTATCATAGTAAGATCAGTCGCCGTGGTTTGGGATTTGACAAGCCCGAAAAGGATAATGCCACACGCCCCGAACCCTATCCAACTAAGAGTGCCTCACCCAAAACATTTGGCCATACGGGCTATACCGGTACCTGTGTTTGGGTTGATCCAAAATATAAACTGGTGTACATCTTTTTATCAAACCGGGTAACCCCCGACGACCAACCAAAGCTGTTGCGGATGAACGTACGGTCAAATATTCAGGAGGCTATTTATAAGGGGATAAAGAGATAGACGGCCTCATCTACGGCCTCATCCTCCAGCTCCTTCTCCGAAAGAGAAGGAGCGGTGCTAATAGAATAGCCGGGCATTTGATCTTCCACTTTGGGCATGGGAGGTTTACCGGGCAACAGCCTCATCCTCCAACTCCTTCTCCAAAAGAGAAGGAGCGGTGCGGTATGAAACATTTGGGCATTTGATCTTCCACATTTGCATTAGGGTTCTACCAGACAGTCAACGATATCGCAGAAAAGCTGCATTTCACCACAGTCCCACAATGACCTCATCCTCCCGCTCCTTCTCCAAAAGAGAAGGAGCGGTGCTGTAGTAAATATTCGGGCATTTGATCTTCCATTTTTTGCATTAGGGTTTTACCAGACAATCAACGACATCGCAGAAAAGCTGCATTTCACCACAGTATCACATCGACCTCATCCTCCAACTCCTTCTCCGAAAGAGAAGGAGCGGTACTTTATAAATTATCCAGGCATTTGATCTTCCACATTTGCATTAGGGTTTTGCCAGGCAATCAACGACATCGCATAAAAGCTGCATTTCACCACAGTATCACATCGACCTCATCCTCCAACTCCTTCTCCGAAAGAGAAGG
>JANPPB010000509.1:0-1729 GCA_031428295.1 Segetibacter sp.
CGTAGTTATAAAGATTTACCATTACGGCTTGCCGAATTTGGAACGGTGTATCGTTACGAGCAACATGGCGAGTTACATGGACTAACCCGTGTTCGTGGCTTTACCCAGGACGATGCACATTTGTTTTGCCGGGCTGAGCAGGTAAAAGACGAGTTTAAGAAAGTAATTGATATGGTGCTGTATGTGCTGCAGGCTTTGGGCTTTACCGACTATACTGCTCAAATATCATTAAGAGATAAAGTAGACAGGGCAAAGTATATTGGTAGCGAAGAAAACTGGGCCATTGCAGAACAATCTATTATTGAAGCTGCTGCAGAGAAAAATTTAATTACAGTAACTGAATATGGCGAGGCGGCTTTCTATGGCCCAAAACTTGACTTTATGGTTAAAGATGCCATTGGCAGAAAGTGGCAATTAGGTACCATACAGGTGGACTATAACCTGCCCGAGAGATTTGACCTTACTTACATTGGAGAAGACAATGCCAAACACCGGCCGGTTATGATTCACCGTGCTCCGTTTGGCTCGTTGGAACGTTTTATTGCGGTACTGATTGAGCACTGTGCCGGAAAGTTTCCGCTGTGGCTGGCACCAACACAGGCTATTATGTTGCCGATAAGCGATAAGTATATTGACTACGCCAACCAGGTAAAAGACCGATTGAATAAAGCGGGGTTAAGAGTTGAAACTGATGAAAGAAATGAGAAGATCGGCAAAAAAATTCGCGAAGCAGAGATGAACAAGATTCCGTACATGTTTGTAGTAGGGGAGAAAGAAATGCAGGAAGAAACGGTAGCTGTGCGCCGCCAGTCAAAAGGAGATTTTGGAGTTAAAACTATTGACGAAGTACTTGCCTTGCTGAACGACGAAATAGAAAATAAAAGAGCATCTGATTAATTTATTATTTTTACAATAATCAGATGGTATCCAATTATAAATTTTTGTTGCAGTACCATTTGAAAACATTACAAAAACCAAAAAACAATTAATGGCAGTAAACCCGAGTTTTTATAGGGGCAGAAACCCTAATTTTCGAAAAGAAGTTCAGCAGGAACACCGTACAAACCGGATGATACGGATACCTGAAGTGAGATTGGTTGGTGAAGGGATTGAACCAGGCGTTTATCCAACAGAGCAGGCCCTTGCAATGGCCGAAGCACAAGGTTTAGATTTAGTAGAAATTTCTCCCAATGCGGCACCACCCGTTTGCCGAATAATCGATTATAAGAAGTTTTTATACGAGAAGAAGCGTAAGGAAAAGGAGATGAAGGCAAATGCCAAGCAAAGCGAAGTGAAAGAAATTCGTTTTACGCCAGGCACCGACGATCACGATTTTGACTTTAAATGTAAGCATGCCGAAAAATTTTTGAAGGATGGCAATAAGGTAAAGGCTTATGTTCAATTTAAAGGACGTGCCATTATGTTTAAAGACAGGGGAGAATTGTTGTTGTTGAAGTTTGCTGAGAGGTTAGCAGAAGTGGGCGTTTTGGAAAGTATGCCAAAGATGGAAGGAAAAAGAATGCTGGTAATATTTGCACCAAAGGCTCAGAAAAAGAACAAATAATTATTTAGAACGATAATTTTGAAACAGCAGTCTGGTACTGCTGTTTTTTCATTTTTATAAGTTTCCATTTTATGCAGGATGAAATAAGGATAGATTATAATGAGTTGAAAAATACTTTTTATAAAATACTCACTAACCTAAGTTTTACGGAGGCTAAAGCTGAGG
>JANPPB010000510.1:0-4288 GCA_031428295.1 Segetibacter sp.
ATTCAGGTAAAAAAGCGCAATCCAGGTGGCGCAATTAATCAGATACTGGTATAAAAATCCCGGAGCTCCCGGAGGACCGGAATGACTCTCTCTTGAGGGGCGTAATAAGGATGGTAAAGAAAAAATAACCGTCCAGAATAAGAGGTGCAGGACTATTGTTACCCACTTTTTAGAGGTCCAGTTAAAATACATAGCGGCAAATTAATGTTTGGTTTTGAATTAGAAGATTGTTACAAGAATGTTGCGACAAAACCGATAATCTCATCGACAAGATGGAGGTTTGAGAATCGTTGCTAAAGTTTTAAGGCTATATATTTTAGTTACATTTGGCACTTAAAAAATAAGATACATGGCAAGCACAAAAATTACGGTCAATAATAATGGCTCATTAAAGGTAGAAGGCGACTTTGAAATTGTAGACAGAAACGGTAATGTTTATGGTTTGGAAGGAAGGGAAATTATTTCGTTTTGCAGGTGTGGGCTATCGAAAAACAAACCTTTCTGCGACGGGTCGCACAAGGGCCATTTCGAGCATGATGCGGTGGCGTTTAATTTACCACCAAAGAAGGTGTTGTAAATGTTTTTGTTTAAGAGTTTTCTTAAAAGGGACCGAATTATCAGGAACTGGCATCTTACTCAATCGTGGGAACTATTATTTAATTTAGTGAAAACGTTTATTTATGTCTGCTTAAGAAAGCCTCGGAGGATAAAGATTTTTTGGCTGATCTTGAAGAAGTAAATAAAGATTTTGAATTTGCTGATCCTCCAATCTGCTCCATTAACAACTTAAAGTACAAGTGAGTGACACAACAATGATATATTAAAATACAAATGCCGGTAACCAAAAAGATTACCGGCATTTTTTATGATTTCAAAATAATTTACCTGCTCAGGTGCATGCTTCTCTCTTTGTAGAGCGTTCTAAAATAGGGGTCTCTTAAATCTTTAATAAACCGGATGGCTTCACCCGTACTTTTCATTTCGGGGCCTAATTCGCGGCTAACGCCGGGAAATTTATCAAAGCTGAAGACAGGTTCTTTGATAGCAAAACCTTCAAGCTTTTTTTCGAATGTAAAGTCGGTGAGTTTGGCAGCACCCAACATTATTTTTGTGGCAATGTTGAGGTAAGGTATCTGGTATGCTTTTGCAATAAAAGGCGTTGTACGACTTGCTCTTGGGTTGGCCTCAATCACAAACACTTTTCCATCTTTAATTGCAAACTGTATGTTGATAAGCCCTTTTATATTAAGTGCTCTTGCAATTTTTTCGGAGTAATACTCCATGGTTGTGATGACCAATGGCGTAAGATTGAAAGCCGGCAATACCGCATTACTATCACCACTGTGAATACCTGCTGGTTCAATGTGTTCCATAACGCCCATCACGTGAAAAGTTTCGCCGTCAAAAATGGCATCCACTTCCGCTTCCTGGCAACGATCCAAAAAATGATCTATTAAAACAGTGTTGCCGGGCAGGTGTTTCAGCAGGCTGATAACAGCCTTCTCCACCTCATCGTCGTTAATAACTATTCGCATACGCTGTCCACCCAAAACATAACTGGGGCGAACCAGCACCGGGTATCCTACTTTGTTAGCCACTTCAATAGCTTCATCGGCTGTATGGGCAGTACCATATTCAGGGTAAGGAATTTCAAGTTCCTTTAAACGGTCACTAAAACGGCCGCGGTCCTCTGCAATGTCCATATTGTCGAACGAGGTGCCAATGATCTTTATACCTCTTTCGTGCAATTTGCGGCTCAGTTTCAAAGCAGTCTGGCCGCCCAATTGTACAATCACGCCTTCAGGTTGCTCCAGTTCAATAATTTCCCAAAGGTGTTCCCAATAAACAGGCTCGAAGTAAAGCTTATCCGCAATGTCAAAATCGGTACTTACCGTCTCGGGATTACAATTAATCATTATTGCCTCGTACCCGCACTCTTTAATAGCCAAAAGCCCGTGAACACAGCAGTAATCGAACTCAATGCCCTGCCCAATACGGTTGGGGCCACTGCCTAAAACAATTATTTTCTTTTTGGAAGAACGATGGGATTCGTTAGATGGAAGCGTATTACTCATTGGGCTTTAAAATTTCGCAAAACTAACGATTAGAACTTAAAAACAAGTCTTTAAAATAGCTGGCTTAGAATTACCGTGTTATAACTTGCTAGTTAGCTTAATAGATAAAGGTGATAAAGATGGGTCAAACACATTGGTGAGCACTCCCTCCTCATTTACCAGGTATTTGGTAAAATTCCAGCGGGGAGGCTTGTAGTTCCAACCGTTTTTATCCTTGTTGGTAAGCCATTGAAAAACCGGGTGCTGTTTTTGAGATTCAATTACAACTGTCTTACCTGCCAGTAAAAATTGAACACCATAATTCACCTTGCAAAAGGTATCAATCTCAGCATCGGAGCCTTTTTCCTGCTCTTTAAAATCGTTGCTGGGAAAACCAATAACCACCAGTTTATCCTTGAATTTTTCCTGCAGTTGCTGCAACTCTTTTAGCTGGGGTGTAAAGCCACAATCGGAGGCGGTGTTCACCAACAATATTTTTTTGCCTTTAAACTGTTTTAAGGCCATCTCGTCCTTTCCAATTGTAGAAAAAGATAGGTCAAAGAAAGGTTCTGCAGGTGGTATGTTTCCGAAATTTTCAAGGTAACTTCTCTTTGCGCTAAACCAGCCGCTTACACTCATGAGTGCGGGATAAAAAATCTTAATAACTGCCTGGCGGATGGTCATATTGTAAGTTGGTAACAAGTACCTACAACTTGGTAAAGGCACAAGAGAGATTAACCCTTATTAGTTTTTAGGGAATAACGATTTATCAATATTAGGAATGATGCGCAGGGCATTTTGATAATATATTTTTTTAAGAATGTTATCCGATAAGCCCAGGCCGTACATCTTCCAGAAAGCATGGTATTTTTTGTGGTACGGAAAGTATTCGTCTTCCGTTTCCAGCACCCTGAAATAAGTATAGTATTCCTCGGGCACCCAACTGTCTTTGCCAAACAAAATGCGATCCTGGTATTTGGTAAAAAATTGTTTTGCCATACGCGGTTGGCGACCAAGTTCGGCTATAACTGCTCCAAACTCAACTACTACATTGGGTAATTGGGTTAGCAGTGTGTCAAGGTGCCCAAGATCGTTTGCGTACCAACCAAAGTGTGCAGCAATAAAGGTTGTTTTAGAATGCTTTTTAAAAATGCGGTGTTGCTCCTCAATGAGTGTTTCAAAGGGTGCAGGGTCAGTATTGCTGCGTTTGCGACCGGCGTGTGTTTTTAACTCAAGCCAGCGTTCATTGTTTTCATCCAACGGGTCCCAAAAAGGTTTGGGATCGGCGGTATGAATAAGTACCGGTATGCCAAGCTCCCCACATTTGCTCCAGATAGCATCTAACCGTGGATCATCTACAGTAACTCTTTTGCCTGTATTATCTTTTACCGAAAAGCCCAGGCTCTTATAAATTTTTAATCCATTTGCGCCATTTTTTACATCTGTTTCCAGTTTGGCAACGGCATCTTTGGTCCAGTTTGGCTCGCCAACTCCATTAAAATCTATGTTGGTAAAAACGATAAAGCGTTTAGGAAAATTGGTTTGAATGTTCTTTACCGATTGCTTTAGTTTATCGCCACCAACTCCACTTAAATTTACCATAACCGCCATGTTCATTTTATCCATGGGTGTAACCAAATCCTGTAGGTTTTGGTTATTCATATTAAACTGATGGTTGTGCACATCAATAAAAGGAAATTTTGCTTTTGTAAGCGGGTGCAACGGAACAACAAGGGTACTTGGCGGATCGTATTTTTCAAATTCCATTGTTTGAGTACAGGCGGTAATCCACGTAAAGGTTGGCAGCAATAACAGCGCAAAAAATCTCATTAAATCTTTTTTATAATTAAATAAAATTGGATATAAAAACGTTCAATATAGAACTGAAAAGTTGAAAAAAGCATTTAAAGAGAGGATTGCAACCCTAAGACCTTTTTTATATATTACAATCCGCCCTGATTATCAACCACATTTATTGCCAATTGTTTACATTTAACGATTGGTTTTTTCACCATCTTCTAAATTTGTTTTATGAAAGTAATCATTCCTGGAAACACACAAATTGTAGAGGGAGAGTGGGCCACGTACTGGTTTGATGTTGATGGTATTTTATATGCGCTGTCAAAAGGTTTAAAAAAAGGGGTACAACGAATATTCAGCAATTTTGAGATAGCTAAACAAATGGCACAAAACAAAAAGGTGTGCATGTTGGTATATCTAAATACATTTCCCCT
>JANPPB010000511.1:0-2688 GCA_031428295.1 Segetibacter sp.
TTAAAGAGTACGAGCAAATACAGGCCGACAACAACCGCACCATCGATGCACAGGCATGGAAAAAGAATGTAGTGCATGTGGCAGGTGGCAACGATCTTCCGTTAGACCTTCGCCTGACTGGTTATTTAAGAGGTTTCGAGAACAGTATAAAAGATACGCTTTTTGGTGGTATTGTTTCAAACTTTAATAAAACCAGTACAGGCCCGGTTACCCCTATTGTTAGCAGTGTGCTGGAGAAGAAATTTGAACAGGGTATTTCGTTGCTTACTTACTTCGGCCACTCTTCAGCCACTTCTCTTGATTATAATTTAAGCGATCCTGAAAACTATAATAACGCTGGCAAGTACCCCATGTTTGTGGTGCTGGGTTGCAATGCAGGCGATTTATATGCTTTTGATACTTCCCGCTTTACCTTATTAGCTACACTTTCAGAAAAATTTGTGCTTGCCAAAGCAAAGGGTTCTATTGGCTTTATTGCCAGTACGCATTTTGGCCTTGAGAATTTTTTGGATAGCTATACCCGTCAACTGTATCGTTCCATTGGTGTAACAAGGTATGGTCGTTCTATAGGTGAGAATATGCAGGAAGCAGCTCAAAAGTTTATCAGTACGGGTTACACGTTCGAAGGTTATATGCATGCAGAGCAAAGTACTTTAAATGGGGATCCTGCTATAAAAGTTAACAGCCAGCCTAACCCTGATTTTGCTGTGGAGTCTTCGCAGATCAGGATCAATCCAAATATTGTTTCAGTAGCTGATGATAAGTTTACGGTGAAGGCCTACCTGTACAATCTTGGTAAAGCCACCGGCGACTCGGTACTGGTAAGCGTAAAACGCCAATATCCCGACGGTACTACCACGTTCCTTTTCAATAAAAAAATAAGGTCTATCCGTTACATAGATTCGGTTACTGTTGAGGTTCCCATTATCGCTTCGCGGGATAAAGGCGAAAACAAGATCATTGTTGCTATTGATGAGAACAATGGTTATGTAGAAATGTCTGAGCTTAATAATACCGCTACTACAACCTTCAGCATTTTTGAAGATGAACTCAAACCTGTTTTTCCGTACAACTTTTCAATTGTAAGCAAACAGGGTATTAAGCTTACGGCCTCCACTGCCAACCCAATAGGTACCAGCCGGCAGTATACCATGGAAATTGACACTACAGAATTATTCAATTCAACTTTTAAAGTCAGCAAAACGGCCACTTCAGCAGGTGGTATTATTGAATTTGATGCAGGTGTAAGTTTTAAAGACAGCACAGTGTATTACTGGCGTGTTGCACCGGTGCCTGTAACAGGTGGGTTTCGTTGGAACAATGCATCGTTTGTTTATTTAAACGGTAGCCAGCCAGGGTTCAATCAATCACACTTTTACCAGCACACCAAATCTGCCGCTAACCGTGTTTACCTCGACAGTGCTTCGCAACAATGGAAGTATAACAAGGTCTTGAATAATCTTACCATTGTCAATTCTATCTTTCCCACGAGTGGCACAGAAGATAACCAGTTTTCGGTAACGGTAAATGGAAGTACCTACATAGCTAGTGCCTGCGATGGTCCTGTTTTGCAGTTCAATGTTTTTAACCCGGTAACTTTCAAACCCTGGAAAAATAAAACGGTTAATGGCGTGGGCTTATATGGCAGTGGTCCCAGCGATTGCTCACCTACGCGTAATTATAATTTTGAATACCTATTTGGTACGCCTGCCCAAAGGTTAAAAGCCATGAAGTTTATGGACTCCATCCCTAACGGTTATATAGTGGTTGTTAGAGATATTGTTAGCCCTACTCCGGCCATTAATAAATATGTAAACGATTGGAAAGCTGACGAAGCTATTTACGGGGCAGGAAATACTTTGTACCACAAATTGGTTGCTCAGGGATTTACTACACTTGATTCGTTTTACAAGCCTAGGGCATTTGCTTTTGTTTACAAAAAGAATGATACCTCTTTGCCACCGGTTAGCAAAATGAGTGATGGCCTGTTGGATCGCATCAGCTTATCGGTAGACATTGCAACAACAGATACGCTTGGGTATATCACCTCGCCATCATTTGGCCCGGCAGTTTCGTGGAAAGAAGTTAAGTGGCGTGGTACATCTGAAAGCACACCGGGCGATGTGGCCTTTGTAACTGTCTTTGGAGTAAAGCAAAATGGTCAGGCTGACTCATTATTCAAACTAAACACCAGCCAGCAGGATTTCGACATTTCTTCTATAAATGCCACACAGTATCCATATGTAAAGCTTCGACTTACAACAAAAGATTCTGTGAATTATACACCGTATCAGCTAAGGTATTGGAGGTTATTGTACCAGCCCGTTCCCGAAGGGGCATTGGCGCCATCTATAACTTATCGTTCAAAGGATACACTTGAGTTAGGGGAGAGCCTCGACTTTGCAATCGGCTTTAAAAACATCAGCGAAACTGCGTATGCAGACAGTATAAAAGTTAGCCTTACTGTGTTCGATAGAAGTAATGTTGCTACCATAGTACCCATGCCTAAACTTAAAAAGTTAGGCCCCGGAGATACCGCCACTGTTAGAACGGTTATTAATACAAAGGCACTGGGGGGATCTAATACCTTGTACTTGTATGTTAATCCTAACATGGACCAGCCCGAGCAATACCTAAGCAACAACTTCCTGTATAAAAACTTTTTTATAAAAGGTGATAGCTACAATC
>JANPPB010000512.1:0-1804 GCA_031428295.1 Segetibacter sp.
TCGCTGACGTTCTCTTTAAAAGTAACTCCCATAAATAGTATTTTGGCCTGCTTTACATTACCGCAATATTCTATAACATGTTGCAACACTTTCTTTGCAAGGTAATTGCCCATGTTGTCGTTAATATACCGGCCAGCTAAAATTACGCGGCTGTTAAAGCCCAGTTCAGCAGCTTTATAGGTAAGGTAATAGGGATCTACACCAATGCAATGACCGCCCACTAAGCCTGGAGAGAACTTTAAAAAGTTCCACTTGGTTCCGGCTGCTTCTAATACGTCGTAGGTATTAATGCCCATGCGGTTAAAAATGATCGACAGCTCGTTCATGAGGGCAATATTCAAATCTCGCTGCGTATTTTCAATAATCTTTGCTGCCTCAGCCACTTTTATGCTTGTGGCCCTATGTACCCCCGCATCTACTACTAATTCATATACTTGGGCAATTTCGTCAAGCGATTCAGCATCGAAACCGCTCACAACTTTTATAACATTTGCTAACGTATGTTGTTTGTCTCCCGGGTTAATGCGTTCAGGACTATAGCCTAATTTAAAATCTTCACCAACTTTCAAACCACTTAAGCTTTCAATAATAGGTAAACAATCCTCTTCGGTGCAACCAGGGTAAACAGTGGACTCAAAAACAACATAATCCCCCTTTTTAATGACCTTACCTATAGTTTCGGAAGCCTTCTTTACCGGAGTAAGATCTGGAACGTTATGTGCGTCGACTGGGGTAGGCACGGCTACTATAAAAAAAGACACCTTTTTGAGATCCTCAAGTTTGTTAGTAAAATATATATCACAGTTATCAAAATCTTTTTCTGAAAGTTCATTACTTGGATCAATCCCCTGCTTCATTAAAGCCACCCTCTTTTCATTAATATCGAAACCAACAACTGACACCTTTCGTGCAAAAGCAAGCGCAATCGGTAAACCAACGTATCCTAGTCCAATAATTCCAATTTTACTTTGCTTATTTAATAATGATTGATACATATAAATGACTTATAAATTTTTTGCAAATAAAGTCATTTAGTATCAATTACTAAATGGGTACCAAATAATGGCTAATTCTTTGTTATGAGGTTTAAAAACAGGTTAGGGCACAGATTTATATATCTCAATCCTAAATCGTAGCAGTTAAAAGGAGTAAGTAATGTATCGTAAACGGTAAACTATGCAAGTATTTGTTCTTGTGTTAAATTGGTTTTTGTTACCAAATCCAGAAGTTCGGCTTCAGAAAAAACAGACGGATCTTGTAACAAATTGAATACAGCGCATTCAAACCTTCTATATTCTGCATTAGACATTACCAACACTAATTGTTGTAACTGGTCGTATTTTATATTGGCTTGTTCAGAAAATTTCATAGTATAATTTGGGATGCTAAAAATAAGCTTTGATTTTGTTTTACACAACACGTCTATGGGCAACATCAGGTAATTGTTGCATACCCTTTCCTTTATCTTTATCGACTGTATGGCGAGGAAGAAGAAAAAACAAACCAATTGGGTGTGGTGGGTTACAGTTCCAATTATTATCATCACCCTTATCTGTATAGGGTATATATGGTATACTTCCTTCAAGGTTAAAGAATCTTCGTTTGTACGCTATCCGGCTTTTGGTATTGATATGCCGGTAAATTTTACTATACATGGTATTGATGTAAGCAAGCACCAGGGATACATCCACTGGCCTTCTGTTAAAAACATGGAAGTAGAAAACATAAAGCTGGGCTTTGTTTTTATAAAGGCAACAGAGGGACTCCTAAATGTAGACAAACAGTTTAAAACCAATTGGAATAA
>JANPPB010000513.1:0-5731 GCA_031428295.1 Segetibacter sp.
CCGGTTACCCGAAGCATGTTTTCCAAAGGGCATGGTTTGCATAAAAAGGTACACGGCAACAACTATCAATATAATAACCAACAAAATATAATACAGCATACACCAGTTTGAACAGGTCTAAATTAATCAGTTATGGAAGAAAAATAATTGTGAACAAACCTTCTCTTAAAAAATATTTCTTTACAATAGTTACATCACGTGCAAATGTGGCTTTCTTTGTTTCGTTATGTCATTATTTATCTCGTCACTAAACTCCGGTAGCAATGGTAATTGTTATTATGTGGGCAACCACAACGAAGCTATTTTAGTAGATGCCGGCATATCGTGCCGCGAAATAGAAAAAAGATTGGTTCGCATTGGAGCTTCTATACAAAAAATTAAAGCAATCTTTATTTCTCACGAACATTCAGACCATATCCGGGGACTTTCGGTGTTGTCACAAAAATATCAGTTGCCGGTATACATAACCTCTGCCACACTGGCCAATGGTCGTATAGCATTGGAAAAGCACCTGGTAAAAAGTTTTTGTAGTGCCGAAGCGGTTTGTATTGGCGGCCTTACCATTCATGCTTTTACCAAATACCACGATGCCATTGACCCATATAGTTTTTTGGTAAGCTGCAATAACACAAGGGTAGGCGTATTTACCGATATTGGCAAACCCTGCCAGCAACTCATCAATCATTTTAAAACCTGTAATGCTGCATTTTTAGAGGCTAATTACGATGAAGAAATGCTGGCTCAGGGAAGTTATCCTTTTCACCTTAAGGCACGTATACGTGGTGGCAACGGGCATTTAAGTAATGTTCAGGCACTCGAAGTTTTTAAGACACATCGTTCTCCAAATTTGACGCACCTGTTCTTAGCACACTTATCAAAAAACAATAATTGCCCGGTACTGGTAGAAAATATGTTTACAGATTGTGCTACCGGAGTACAGGTAATTGTTGCCAGCCGCTACCACGAAACGCCTATGTACCAGGTTATATCTACTACACAAGCTCAACCTGTTTTAAGAAGTTTTAAAAGGCCCACTCAACTATCCTTTAGTTTTAGCTAAAGCTCTGCAACTAGTTTATCAGTGCAATAAAACAGGTTAGTATTTCTGTTGAATTGGCTACATTTAGTAAAACAAAAATATGCCAGTTGTTATATCTGATGAGTTACAGGACCTATTTGATTTAAGAGACCACCGGGCTGCCGCCATTGATCGGTTTATTATTGCAGAAGCCGAATTGCAGGCACACATGCAGCAAAATGCCCATAAAGATTTTGTAGAGATGCATGATCTTGAAATCACGCATAAACTAATGTCACCGGTTTTAGAAGGAAAGCAGGAGCTCGAAACGATTAATAGTAAGTTTGAAGAAAAGAAGCGTTTTTTTATGGGGCTTTTGGAAGCTTCAGGTTGTTCGAGGTTTCATTGCAGTAACAAAGAATTTGATGCAGAAGGCAATTTTGAATACATTCACTACGTAGCCTCCCTCGCTAAAAACATTGATGGAAATGTGGATTTGAATATTCACCAAAAAGGTGCACCAACCAAATTACAAAGTTAATAAGCATAAAAAAAGTGTGGCTCTCCAGCCACACTTAAACCAAACTCAACAACGAAAAAGTTCTTAGTTTTTAGGAAGTAATACCGCATCAACTACATGCGTAACGCCATTGCTTGAAACAACATCAGCAATGGTAACAGTTGCACCATTAATCATTACTTTACCATCTTTCACTGAAACTGTAAGTTCTTTACCCTGTACAGTTTTTAGTTTCTGACCGTCTTTTAAATCGGCGGCTTTGAAAGTTCCCGGTACTACGTGAAAGGTTAGTACCGAAGTCAGATCAGCTTTCATTTCAGGCTTCAATAAAGATTCAACAGTTCCTTTAGGTAATTTGTCGAATGCTTCGTTTGTTGGAGCAAACACTGTAAACGGACCGGTACCGCTTAATGTTTCGGCTAAACCAGCAGCTTTTACAGCAGCAACCAATGTTGTGTGATCGCTTGATCCGGCAGCGTTTTCAACAATATTTTTTGAAGCTACCATGTTGGCTCCACCAACCATAACACCTTCTTCCATTTTAGGTTCTTCCATTTTGGCTGAAGCAGCAGTGTCAGTAGCCTTTGTTTCAGTTTTAGTGGCACTGTTGCCACAGGCAACAAGGCTAAGAGTAGAAAAACAAGCTGCTACCAGCAGGGTCAGATTATTTTTTTGCATAAAATTTTTTTTGATTTTTTAGTTTCGACAACATAAACGTTTAATCATTGCATTTGGATCTAATGAGTTTTAGAAAAAGTTAAGTGGTGTGATTGCTGTTTGATGTTTTGATTAAGGCAAGAAGAAAAAGTTAAGCAGGATAGGGATAGCTGTATTGTTTGACTATGGCCTAAGTTGTTGAATCTTCATAATACCAAACCGATGTTAGCACCTTTTTAATATGTGCGGGTGCAAATTCTTGAAGTCAGTGAGGGTAAGTATCTGTTCAAGTGCCGCGCTTCATTCCAAACTTGCTCCAATCACTATAAAGAAAAGCTTTTAGTTCTTGAGTTAGCAATCCTACCGGCACAAACCTTTCTCGTTTGTTCCGAATCAGCGTATCTCCTCTAATCTCATATCGATCAATAGTAATTTGACCAATTGTATCAGAGGACAATTCAAACGTCTTTTCAAAAAGCCTTTTGATAGCAACAATATTTGCTCCCTTTTCTTTCCAACTTCCATTAAAGAGAATTATCCCTGGCTCTCCCCAGGCTATAGAGTCATTGTTGTTGATGAAAGTGTTAGTGAAAGATTTTAAAGTGTGATTTGTGTCCAACAAAAGCAATGTTCCTGAGCCATAGATAGAATACATGCTGCTGTCACTGTGTTCGTAAGTTGTATCAAACTTTAGATCTTGATTAATCCAAACATGGCTAATCAAATTTAATGTGTTTTTAGTGTTGTTAGTACAACTGAAAAGAACCATGATTAATATTAAAAGAAATGTTCGTACAAAAAAGCCATTACCTGTGTCTTGCCAAATTCTCCTCTGCGACTTTCGTGCATAGGACATGGAACCTGCATTGTTAGCTGGAGATTCTTCATCCATACTTTTATTATAAATAATCACATTGGCCATTTTCGTTTACGTATTTTATGGTGGCTTTGTTAAGTTCAGCAGCGCAGGGTGTTATCACATGCAACTGAAGAATAGGCTCCAATAAATGTGATGTGCAGTGCTATCCTGTCCGTAAACCCTCTGCATCAAAAAAAGATTTCAAAAGAATGTCAGCAGTAAAAAAAACATCAACACGCTGAGACAGAAATACTGCAGTCGAAAGTTGAATACTGTCTAAGGTTCTTAAACCACGTATTCCATATTTGGTAGTAAAAATTCGGGCTTGCTCAATAATAATACTGTCGGTTGCAATAAAAGAATATTTTACAAAGTCTGTTTCAAACAATTCTAATGTTGTGTTTGCTTCTAATTCAGAAATCTTTTTTGTCCGTACTTTTTTCCAGACTGTAGAAGTAAACTCTATTTTTGAAATTTCCGACAGATAAATAGATGTAATTTTTGCGGCTGAAAACATCTCCTCAAGTTCTGCCGTACCTGTTTCTTTGTGGTACAGTTTGAACAATGAAGAAGTGTCTAAAAAAATTTTCATAATTCAGTTCTTCTTTCATCAACAACTTCCTCACTAAAAGAACCCTTATAATTTTCCAGGTTCTTTTGGCTTTTCGAAAATGAGAAGTCGGATAAAGAAAAACCTTTTTCTGATTGACTTTGGACGTCTTCTAAAAATGTAACAATGACCTTAACCGGATTATTAGATGAATATTCCTTGTCAAGTTTTACATAACCATTTTGAAATGTACCTATGACTGCGACCATAATTTTTTATTAAATTTCTTTGAAAGGTACTTTAAACCATTAGGCTAAGCAAGTCAAAAATACTTTTTTCAAGGATTACTTATAGTTTTCCACTCCCTTTTTCCGGTTGTTCGAGGTGTTCCACAGTCCCGCAAAATGCTGCATCAAAACCTGGGATAAGCCTTGTTATCCTAACAACTAGTATGAGGTCGGAGACCTCAAATAACTCTTAAGTTCAGGGTCACGCTGCACTAAGACCTTCAACAACCCTTCTACTTTTTATTGGGAATACCTGGGGAGAACGGGCTTGAAGAAGAAGATCCAGCGTGACGAAAACGAAACTCTATTAAATCACAAACATTAAATCTCTTGAAATTTAGTGAGCCACTTCAAACGATTTAATAAATACATTTAACACATGCTGCCAAAAATACCTTACCGCTACCGGGTTTTAGCATTGCTGTGTTCTTTAACCACACTAACGTATCTCGACCGTATTTGCATTTCAATTGTTGGTATTAGAATTAAAACTGAGTTCTCGCTCGATAACCAACAGTTTGGCTGGGTGCTTGCCGCTTTTTCACTCGCCTATGCGCTGTTCGAAATTCCTTCGGGTGTTTGGGGCGACCGAATTGGTCCGAAAGCGTTGTTTATCCGCATCGTTTTATTTTGGTCTCTTTTTACTGCATTAACCGGAATGGCTACGGGGCTCGTTTCATTAATTTTAATACGCTTTCTTTTTGGAATGGGTGAATCTGGCACATATCCCAATTGTATGATTGTGGTTTCCCGGTGGTTCCCCGTACAGGAAATAGGGCGCTCATTAACCTGGGTAGGCATTGGTTCGCAAATTGGTTCAGCCATTGCGCCCCTCATTATTATCCCCATTGCGGTAGTGTACGGCTGGCGCACAACTTTCTATGTAAATGCGCTCATCGGCGTTGTGTGGGTGCTTATATGTTACAAGTGGTTTCAAAATTTTCCGTCGCAGATGAAGAAGATTAGCCCGCAGGAAGTGACTTATATTGAAAGTAACCGGCGCTTTAATGTAAGTGAACACCATATACCCTGGAAAATCATTTTACAGAACCGTAATCTCTGGGCACTAATGCTCATGTATTTCTGCTGCCAGTGGGCCAACTATTTTTTTGTTGCCTGGATGCCTGTCTACCTTGTTGAAGGCAAACATTTTACCGAGAATGCAATGAAAGAAATCGTGTTCACCTTGTTTATTGCCGGTATCATTGGTTTTTTAATAGGTGGTTTTGTGGGTGATCTTTTGGTAAAGCGCAAAGGCCTTAGGTTTGCCCGGCGCTTTGTGGGAATGACAGGCCTGGGTGCATGTGCCGTATTTATATTTTTAGCGGCGGTGTTGCCTCAAAGCAACATGGTAGCTATTTGCCTTATTGCCGCCAATGCTTTTTTCTCGTTTGGGGTTATGGTGTCGTATGCCGTATGTACCGATATTGGCCGAAACAATGCGGGAACGGTAACGGGTGCAATGAATTTTTTTGGGCAGATGGGAGCGTTTTTCCTCGCCATCATTTTCGGCAAAATAGTTTACGTAACAAACAATTTTGATTACCCCCTTTTTGTTGTAGCCTTTGTAATGCTTACGGGGGCGCTGCTGTGGCTGGCAATTGATCCGTTGAAGCAACTGCGCCTGCAAACGGATGCACCGGTTAGTGCTGGTGGGGAGGTGTAGAAGTTATATGTTTCACAATCTTGATATGGAAAATATGCCTATTTCCGAAAGAATACAAATACCCTTTAACCTGTTTTTATGAGAGCAGTCAAGACAATTTTCATTTTCCGACACATTACTTAGGCTAGTGTAAACCAACGCACATGTTGCAGGTGATAACACACTGCAACGGCG
>JANPPB010000514.1:0-1834 GCA_031428295.1 Segetibacter sp.
TTACACCATGGCAGCCTGATGAAGATCCTAAAGAAAAACTTTGTTAACCGGGATCAACTTCTCTATCATAAAAAAAAATAAACCGGGCTATAAAACCTTAAACAACGATTGGCTATAACACAACAAAAATTCATGCATAAACTTTTACGATACGCATTTTTACTTGCGCTAATTTTTCCTCTTAAAATGTTTGCCCAGTTCGAAAGGGTGCAAGACAGCGTTGTTCAATTATACGGTGTGGTTATGACAGCCGACAGCCTGCAGGCCATACCAGCTTTGAGTGTTGTTGTAAAAGGTACCGGCCGTGGTACCATGACCAACGACCAGGGAGTATTTTCGATTGTAGTTTTAAAAGGCGACAAAGTTGAATTTACCAGCATTGGATTTAAAGCTAAAACAATTGAAATACCTCAAAAGCTGGAAAGCAACCAATACAGTGTTATACAGTTAATGGTTAGCGACACTGCTTACCTGCCGGTAACCATATTAAGGGCACGGCCATCGCGGCAGCAATTTGAAAGGGACTTTCTTAATACCCGCATGCCCGACGATAAATATGAAATTGCCCGTCAAAATACCGATGAAGCCAAACGAAGAATTTTAATGAGTACCCTGCCCGCCGACGGAAGAGAAGCCAGCAGCTACAACCTAAGGCAAGCTGCACAAAAATATTATTATGCGGGTCAAATCCCTCCAATGAACATTCTAAATCCCATGGCCTGGAGCGAATTTATCAAAGCCTGGAAGCGGGGCGATTTTAAGAAGAAGTAGCGCAAGTGACACGCAAACTTTTAGTGCCTGCCAATTTCCTGAAGTTTAGCCAGGAAGTATTTTGCACTAAAACATTGAGGATGATTTGCTGAATTTTTCAGATCAAATCCCAAATCTATAAGCCGTGTCACAAGCTTAATTTTACCTAAGGACGTACTTCCTATTCCTCTACCCTTATATTTCAGCAGCAAACTGTTAATGACAGCATATGGGTTATCTTCTTCTTCGGGAGCATTATATGGAAAGTGGCCATTTTTAAGGAGTTTTTTTAATTTCACCCTTGCTTGTTTGTTTGTGAGCTGCCAATTTATTGTGCTGTTTTTATTATTTCTATTTCTTTGCCAAGCTTCAACTTCATCTTTAATTTTTTCTATAGTTGATATATGTCTATTCAGGCATTGTCCATTTAATACCTGCAATTCTATTTCTGCCATATTTAGCCAACTACCATGTTTCCGGTATTTTTTTTAGGTGCAATAACCCAGCCTTTTACTTTCCAGGGTTTAAGTTGGTTTTTTTTAGAACACTTCTTACAGTTACATGTGAGATGCTTTCAACATACTTCAATTCCACCATCTTGTCTGCCAGTAAACGTAGTGACCATTTAGCATAACCCTTTGGCGGTTTCCTACAGCAAAGGGTTACTAATTTTGTTTCCATATCTCCATCTGTTTTGCTTTCATAGATACGTGTAGTGGGCTACGTTCTAAAGCAGCTTCGAACCCTTCATCAATAAATGTTTTCTTTACCCTGTCGATTGTACGCATTCCCACTTTAAAAAAAACAACACACCCTGCTTTTCAAATTAAATTTGAAATGTAGTACCAGTAAACTATACAGCTATAAATTCCCCTTTTTTGTACGTTTGTCGGACAACAATAACTCAGAATATAAAAAACAACCTTCATTTATACAGTTTATTGAATCCCTGCTCCAAATAAAAACTCCCAACTTTAAGCCGGGAGTTATTATTTACTTCTATCTTCTAACTTCTTCTTTTTACTTTTTACTTTTTACTTTTTACTTCTTCTTTTTACTTTTTACTTTTTACTTTTTACTTTTT
>JANPPB010000515.1:0-10771 GCA_031428295.1 Segetibacter sp.
TCCACTGGGCACACTTACTACCGGTGGATTGTTTTTGTCGGCCCATTGCTGGTATGCATAAAAATAATAGAACTGCTGCGGCAACCAACGGGCAACATTTATTGAGTTGGCTGAAGTCAAAAATAATTCTTTGTTCAATTCCTCATCGGCAAAAGCTTCTTTAACCATGCGCTGGCAATCATCAAAATTTCCGTCGACTTCAATAGCACAAATGTTATTGCCCAGTGTTGTCAATTGTTGTTCCTGAACGCTGCTTACTTTTCCCGAGGGATACAAGATGACTACATTAACTCCTTCAACATTTAAAAAGCCGCTAGCTACAGCGCCGCCTGTATCGCCGGAAGTAGCTACCAAAACCGTTATTTCCCGGTCGTCACCGGCTACAAAATGTCCCAGGCAACGGCTCATAAAACGGGCTCCAACATCTTTAAATGCCAGGGTAGGTCCATGAAATAATTCAAGTGAAAAAATATCTTCTGTTACTTTAACTAAAGGAAAATCGAAGTAAATGGTTTCAGCAACAATGCGCCTGAGCACAGCCTCCGGAATGGTGTTGCCTACATAAGGCTGAATAACAGTGAACGCTATTTCTTCTTTAGAGAGCGAAGCTATATTGCTAATAAAGTCTTTGCTGAGTTCAGGTATTTTTTCAGGATAATACAAGCCATTATCGGGTGCCAACCCTTGGATGGTAGCTTCTTTAAAATCTGCTACAGCAGACTGCTTATTGGTACTATAATACTGCATAGTTGTAATTAATTATAGGCACAAATTCTTTTATCAGGGTTGAATGGAAACGCCTGTTTTATTAATGGTGGTAACATAAGTATGATGAGACAAATTCATATTGCTATAAATTTCAATCATGATGGCCTCAACCTGTTTGGCTGTTTGTTCTGTAGTGCTTAGCATAAAGATGGATGGGCCCGAACCTGAAATTCCTCCTCCTAATGCACCTGCTTGTTTACATCGCTTTTTAACTTCATCAAAGCCGGGTATTAGCATGCTGCGAACAGGTTCAATTATTACATCTTCCAGCGAACGACCAATTAACTCAACATCATTTTTTATAAAACCTGCTACCAGCCCACCAATATTACCCCATTGCTTTATAGCATCTTTTAATAACACTTCCTTTCGTAATATTTGCCTTGCATCGGAGGTGCGAACTTCAATCTGGGGATGTACCACGGTAACGAACAAATCGGGTGTAGGTATGGTAATAATATCCAACGGGTGGATAGAACGAATTAAAGTAACCCCACCATAAATGCAGGGAGCAACATTGTCGGCATGCTTAACACCACTGGCCACCTTCTCGCCAAACATAGCAAAGCGAACAAGGTCTTCGTTACTGAAAATATTACCCAGTAAATAATTAGCTGCCACAACTGCACCGGCTGCACTGGCAGCGCTGGACCCAATGCCACTTCCTGGTTTTATGTGCTTCTCTATGATCACTTCAAAACCTCTTGTACCACCTATTTCATTAAGCATTTCAATCAGCGGTGCCCCGGCAGTATTTTGTTTGGGATCGCTGGGCAACTGGTAGCCATCTACACTGGTGATAGTAATTTTTTTTTCGTCCAGCAATCGTACCCGCATAATATCGAAAGGGGCATGCAGGCATAAACCCAACACATCAAAGCCACAAACAAGGTTGGCTACGGTGCCCGGTGCATGTACCACTACCTGGGTTGAGTTTTGTAATTCCATTTAAAGTTGAGACAGGTTTTTACTGATGATCGGTATTTATTTTATTATAATCCCTGGCATAGTTGCTTAGAGAATCAATCGTTGAAAGGAGCGTCGCAACAATGTATCATTCTTATTGCCAGGCAGGTTACCAAACATTCTTTGAAATAAAAAGTAAAAAGTAAAAAAGCTTTGCGTTGGGCCAAACGTAAATTCTTTTTCAGGATACTTTAAAGATGGCGTTTACCCTTGCTAATATTACATCTGTTTTCCAGCTTATTTAATACAGGTATTCATTTTAATTAACGACCAGCCCTTATGATATCTGCAAACACACCTGATGCAGTAACCTCTGCTCCAGCGCCGGCACCCTTAATTACCAGGGGCTGCTCTGAGTAACGATTGGTGTAAAATAATACCACATTGTCTTTGCCATATAAATGATACAGGTCGTGCTGCGGCTCAATATGTTGCAAACCTACCGATGCCTTGCCATCCTGGTACCGTGCAACAAACTTTAATTTATTGCCTGCCTTGCTGGCCTCATTGTACAACTTTTTAAAGTGGTCTTCGTGCTTTGCCATCTCTCTATAAAAATCATCCACACTGCCTTCCATGCACGACGGCGGCATAAAAGTGTTGTTGGAAATATCTTCCATCTCTAAACTTTCACCAGCCTCCCGTGCCAATATCATGATCTTGCGCATTACGTCTTTGCCGCTCAAGTCAAGGCGTGGATCTGGTTCTGTGTATCCCTCGTTCTGCGCCTGTTTTACCACCTCAGCAAATGTTTGCTCCCCTTTATAATTATTAAAAACAAAATTGAGGGTACCACTTAATACTGCTTCAATGCGCTTAACACTGTCGCCGCTACGTACAAGGTCGTTTAACGAACCTATTACCGGCAAACCGGCGCCCACGTTGGTTTCGAATAAAAAAGGAGCATTGTACTCACGGGCAAGATCTTTAAGGCGGGTGTAATATTTGTAGGAGGATGAACAGGCAACTTTGTTACAAGCCACTACACCAATACTTTTTTCGAGCAACCGGTCGTACATTCCTGCAAGGTCACTGTTAGCGGTAACATCAACAAAAACGGAGTTGCGCATATTCATTCCACGAATGGTTTCGATAAATGTATTAAGCTCCATATCCGCACCCTTTTCCAAATCACTTTTCCAGGTTTCAGTATCAATACCCTCTTCGTTAAATAACATTTTTTTGCTGTTGGCTATGCCGATCACACGAATTTGTAAACGCATATTTTTTTGCAGGTATTCGTTTTGCTGGCGCAATTGCGCAATCAGCCTGCTGCCCACATTACCTACACCGGCTATAAAAAGGTTGATTTGTTTATAAGTAGTTTCAAAAAATTCTTCATGCAATACATTGAGTGCTTTTTTTACATCGAGCATTGAAATGACAGCCGAAATATTTCTTTCGCTGGAACCCTGCGCTATAGCCCTGACATTAACCCCATTACGACCTAATGCACCAAACATTTTACCGCTAATGCCAGTATGACTTTTCATGTTATCGCCCACCAGGGCAATAATGGAAAGGTCCTTTTCTACATTTAAAGGTTCCACCTTGCCAGTTTCGATTTCGTGGGCAAAATATGCGTCAATTGTTTTTTTGGCGAGGTCGGCATTTCTTTCGTCGATACCTACACAAATAGAGTGTTCCGATGAGCCTTGTGTAATGAGTATGACATTAATTTTTTCGCTTGCCAAAGCTTCAAATAATCGCTTTGAAAAGCCGGGTATACCGATCATACCACTTCCCTCGAGGCTTAATAGCACTACGGAGTTGATGCTGGAAATGCCCCTGATGCTGTTGCTGTTTTTAACGGTAGCACTTTCGATAATCGTTCCCTCATCATTTGGTGAAAATGTGTTTTTTATCCATACCGGGATCTGCTTTTTCATTACCGGTTGGATGGTGGGCGGATAAATAACCTTTGCCCCAAAGTGCGATAATTCCATAGCTTCCTGGTAGGATATCTGCGGTATAACCTTAGCAGTTGAAACCAGTCGTGGATCGGCAGTCATCATGCCTGAAACATCGGTCCATATTTCGAAATTGGAAGCGTTTAAAGCTGCCGCTACAATGGCGGCAGTATAGTCGCTACCACCACGACCTAAAGTAGTGGTATATCCATTTGCATCAACTGCAATAAAACCGGGAAGTACAGTTACCTGTGCATTGCTGGTTGCAAAATAATCGGCTATGTTTTTATTGGTGGCTAAAAAATCAACCGCAGCATTGGTGTGATTGCTGTCAGTAATAATCATTTCACGTGAATCTTTCCAACCTGTTTCCAGGCCTAATGACTCAAACTTTGCAGCAATTATTTGCGAAGAGAGCAACTCGCCATAACTAACTATGCGGTCTTTTGTAACAAGGGATAATTCTCTTAACAAAAAGATACCGTTGCAAATATCTTCCAGTTCGTTACATTGTTTTTTTACCTGGCTTAAAATTCTGCTCTGCCTTGTTACAGGTATTAAACTTTTAACTGTATCAAGATGTCTTGTTTCAGCAGCTTGTAATTGCTGGCGGTATTCTTCATTCCCCTTTGCTGCAAGGGCGCCACACGATAATAATATGTCTGTAATTCCACCTAAAGCAGATACCACTACAATGGTTTTATCGCTCTTTATCTTTTCTTGTACAATCGAAACAACCTTTTCAATATTTTCTGCAGTTGCTACAGAACTCCCCCCAAATTTTAATACTTGCATACCCAATAATTTATAAAGAATTTTTTTTTTTGAATGTTTGTTTTTACCCTAAAGGTTTAAGCGGCTAATGCCCGGAGGTGATATGGAAATGAACAACCCTTAACGGGTTGTAATAATGGTAATGATGGTAAAATTGTAACCACATCCGCTTTTTAAAACAGACTGGCGTGCAGGATCGATATGTTTGATTACTTTCTTCAATTTGTTACGAACCGGACTAAGTTAGTAAAAAATATAATAGCCGTATTTAATTGAGCGCTAAATATGAGACCTGTGTTAGTGTTGCAGTTGCAATTAGCCAACAAGGAAAACGATCGAATACCCAAAATAGCATTGTATGTGATCCACTGATTCACTTTTCAAATTGCCTGAAAATTAGTGTTGCTTTCCTGATTACAAGACAATGCCTTGAACTTAATACCTTCAAACCCAAAACGCATAAGCAAAAAAAATCGCCCTTCTTTCGAAAGGCGATTTTATAAAATAACTTTTATTATGTTTTAGAAATGGTACACAGCAGCAAGAATTGCTGAAGAAGTGCTTTTGCTGGCACCTCCTTTGCTCTTAGAATAAATTGCTGCTTTTGCACTTTCAACCCTTAACTCAGGTATAATGGTGAGGTTGCCCAATTTTATATTTGGAGACAGTGTAAGCGCAAATATGCTGGTTGGCGGAGCTAAAACAATTGCTTTCTTATTATCAAAATATTCGCCACGTAAGGTTATTCCAAACGTGCTTGACGGATCAACGTTTACGTAAAGAGCTGAACCCCACCAACTATTTCCTGAATCGCCATCGGGCTTAACAGACTGTACGGTACCATTGTAGCCTAAACTTAATTTATCGGTTACGGCCTGGGTCAGCACCAGGTCAAATTGTGTTAGGTTAAACGATCCACCATAGGAACCCTGGTAGTTTAAATATGCTTTAAACTTATTGTTGCTGCTGGCAGTTGCAAACTGGGCTATGCCAAATTTGCGTGATGTAGTGGTAGACACAATATCTGTAGGATTGGCAACACCCACCATTAAACTGCTTTTGCCACCCAAACTAATGTCGGCTTTTAAACCGGTATGGGCAAACGGTCCATAAGAGAACATATAGCTCATGCTATAATTTCTGTTTAAATAGGCATCTACCAATTCGTAACCCACATGTGTAGCCCATTTACCCATAGTTAATTTTAATTTATCACTAACAGCATAACTTACATAAGCCTGTTTAACAGCAAACAAAGTTGAGTTTGAAGGATCGCCATAAGAAAACTCCTCGGCTCTTTTGCCAAAACCCAGATCGAGGGTGGCACTTGCCTTACCAAAACTATGATCGGCCTTAATACTTGCCATACCTAACTCGTACGACTTTTGCGAATTGGTGAAACTGGTAAAATTATTTACGTTGGTTATAACACTACCAGGTACGGGTGTTGGATTTGAAAAATTGTATCGATAATATACATCCACAGAGCCGGTAATGGTGGGTCCGGAAGGTTTAGTTGAATCTTGTGAGTATGCGATAGCCGAAATACATAATGCTATGCAGGCAGAAAATAATTTTCTTGTCATTTGGTTTGGTTTAAGTGTGAAAATGATTTTCGAAAGCGTTTCAGCTTAAAATGGCAAGCATAGCGGTTAGGTAATACAGGTCTTTTCTAAAAGAATATTGAGTATGAAAAACCGTGTAAATCAAATTAGTAACTAACAGCTCGTAATACAAGAACGATTAAGAAGATTGTAGTTGCATACTTAGTGCAACTACAATCCTTAAATATTACATTAAAATTTAAATAAGAAATTATAAAACAGCCTCTTCTTCTTTAACAACGCCATTTGAATGAACCAACAAGGTACCCTGCAGGTATTTTTCGTTGTGCTGGCTTGCATCAAGGCCCATCTCCTCATCTTCAACACTAACACGAAGCGGTTGAATAAGATTGATTAGCTTAAATATGGCAAAAGAAACCACAAAGCTATAAGCAACCACTATAAGCATGCCCTTTAATTGAGTAAAAAAGAAGGCAGAGTTACCGTAAAACAAACCATCCGCACCGGCAGCATTAACTGTTTTGGTAGCAAAAATGCCGGTCATTAACATACCCACCATACCACCTATACCGTGGCATGGAAATACATCCAATGTATCGTCAAGGCCAGTTTTAGATTTGTAATAAACAGCCAGGTTAGAGATGATAGCTGCAACAAAACCGATAAAAATACTTTGAGGGATTGCAACGAAACCAGCGGCCGGAGTAATAGCCACCAAACCAACTACTGCACCTATGCAAAAGCCCAATACAGAAGGTTTTTTACCGCGAAGTACATCAAAGAACATCCACGATAACCCTGCAGCAGCAGCGGCAGTATTGGTTGTTGCAAAAGCAGATACTGCTAATGAATTTGCACCTAAGGCAGAGCCAGCGTTGAAGCCAAACCAACCGAACCAGAGCAAACCGGTACCAATTAACACATAAGGAATATTTGCTGGTGGAATTTCCTGGTGCTCCATGTGTACTTTTCTGCGCTTAAGAACCAAAGCCCCGGCCAAAGCAGCACAACCGGCTGAAATGTGTACAACAGTACCACCGGCAAAGTCTAAAACACCCATTTTAAACAAAAATCCCATGGGGTGCCAGGTCCAGTGTGCTAAAGGTGCATAAACTAATAAGCTAAACAAACAAATAAATACAATGTAAGAGGTAAACCTGATTCTTTCAGCTACAGCACCTACAACAAGACCAGGAGTGATGATAGCAAACATTAACTGGAATAATGCGAATAAGGTTAAAGGAATGGTCATTGGACCGGCAGCCCCCTGTAAAATTGGAGCACCGGAATTAACACCTTTAAAAAATAAGAAGGTAGTCGGATTTCCAATGAACCCTCCGATGGTTTCGCCAAAGCTTAGGCTGAACCCAACTGTAATCCATAGTACACTTACAACTCCGGCAGCTACCACACTTTTGATCATGGTAGAAATCACATTTTTACGATGAACCATTCCTCCGTAAAAAAATGCTAAGCCAGGCGTCATTAAAAATACCAGGGCGGTTGCAACAATCATCCAGGCAATGTCAGAAGCGCTATAAATTTTTGAACCATCAAAGTCGGCCACAGCGGGAATAAAAATGGCCGCTACCGCGATAACTGCCAGAAATAAAAATGGCGCTAAATTTTTGAAAGAAAATGTACTCATACAGATGGGGCATTTAAATATTAAAATATATTTTATATATTATTCTTGTGGAAAATTATAAACAATTATTGAAGGAATAAACTAACACAACATATTTTTATTTTTTAAATTCGAATTACTTTATGAGAAATTATGTTGATCGAAAAGTTGACACTATATCTTAATAAATTGATTTAAAGCTTTTTAGATAAATAGGTAAGCAGCCTCGCATTATTTGCAGGGCAAAAAAAAAGTTGCCCGGGGGCAACTTAACAACCGGTTAAAATAAATTTTTTTTAAGCAGACAAATATTCGTCCACTTTGGCGGCACATTCTCTTCCTTCATTTATTGCCCATACTACCAGCGACTGTCCGCGCCGCATATCACCTGCTGAAAATATCCGTTGAATACTAGTCTGATAATTTTTATCGGTGGCTTTTACATTTCCTCTTTCATCCAGTTCAACACCCAACTCATTAATTAAACCGGCATGCTGTGGATGTACAAACCCCATAGCCAGCAAAGCTAATTCACAGGGTATTTCATGCTCAGTGCCTGGTATTTCTACAAACTGTGCCGGCCTTCCGTCAGAGGTTAGTTTCCATTCCAAGTCAACAATCTTCAATGCTTTTAGGTTACCGTTTTCATCGCCTATAAATTCTTTTGTGGCAATTGCCCAGCGCCGGTCAGCACCTTCTTCGTGAGAACTGGTGGTTTTTAGCGTCATTGGGTAGGTTGGCCATGGCATGTGATCCGTACGTTGGCCCGGTGGCTTTGGCAACAGTTCAAATTGTGTTATCGTTTTAGCCAAATGACGGTTCGATGTTCCAACACAATCACTGCCGGTATCACCCCCTCCAATAACCACCACATTTTTGCCACTTGCCAACAGGTTATTTTCTACCTGTTGGTGGCCCACTCTTTTATTTTGCTGCTTTAAAAAATCCATGGCAAACGATATTCCGTTCAGGTGCCTGCCAGGAATGTTCAAATCGCGTGGAATGGTTGAGCCGCCTGCTAATACCAACGCATGGTTGGTACGCAACAAGTCATTAATGCCAACATTTTTGCCTACTTCAGCATTGCACTTAAATACAATTCCTTCCTCTTCAAGCAACTTAATCCTGCGGTCTATCACCCATTTTTCCAGCTTAAAATCAGGAATACCATAGCGAAGCAATCCACCGGGTGCATCATCTCTTTCGTATACGGTAACGGTATGGCCAGCATAATTTAGTTGTGCAGCAGCAGCCAAACCTGCAGGGCCCGAACCCACAACGGCAACTTTTTTACCGGTTCGGATTATGGCTTTATGCGCTTTTACCAAACCTTTCTCAAAAGCAACCTCAATAATATGCTTTTCAATTTCTTCGATAGTAACCGGTGGCTGGTTAATACCCAATACACAACTGCTTTCGCAGGGTGCCGGGCAAACCCTGCCTGTAAACTCAGGAAAGTTGTTGGTGGCCGATAAAATCTCATAAGCCTCGCCCCAATTTTGGCGATAAACTGCATCGTTAAAATCAGGTATCAGATTTCCTAATGGGCAACCATTATGACAAAACGGAACGCCACAGTCCATGCAACGTGCAGCCTGCGAGTTTAACTTTTCGTTCTCGTACCGTTTTACAAATTCTTTGTAATCGAAAAGTCTTTCCTCCACTGCCCTCTTTTGCGGCAGTTCACGTGTAAACTCCATAAATCCCGTTGGCTTACCCATATTCTTAATTTATGCCCCCTTCTCATGGAGATTGGGAGGTGAAAAATCATTTAAAATTTTTGTGTCCCGGCATTTTATCTCTCTTCAAAATTGTTGCTGCCTGCCCCGTCAGAAATGCGGGGTCGCACTCGTGTACAACTGTACTTTACGCAGCTCGTAGCTTCTTATAAATGTCACCTGCTACAATAACGAACTACAAGTAAAAGTGAGTTCCGATGTTTCGGAATTAAAATAACACAACGATGTTGCCCAAAGTACCTTCGCCCGTTAAGCACTCCTTCTTTCTGCGTTCTCAGTTTGCTTAAACCTCGCATCTGAAAGCACCTTTTTATAATCTCTTGGAAACACCTTAACAAAATTCTTCAGTTGGTTGTCAAAATCGTTTAATACAAATTTTGCAACACTGCTTTGTGTATTCTTATAGTGATCCTCAATCATCAACTTCAATTCATAAACATCTTCCTGACCCACAGGGTCGAGGTCAACCATTTCTTTATTGCACAATGTTTCAAAAGTTCCTTTTACATCGTACACATAGGCAATGCCACCACTCATACCTGCAGCAAAGTTTCTTCCGGTATCACCTAAAATAACTACCCGTCCTCCGGTCATATATTCACAACCATGGTCACCCACACCTTCAACCACAGCGGTTACACCTGAGTTTCTTACGGCAAAACGTTCCCCGGCTTTACCTCTTATGTAAGCCGTGCCGGAGGTAGCTCCGTAAAAGGCCACGTTGCCAATAATTATGTTTTCTTCGGGCACGAAGCCTGCTTGTAGCGATGGATAAATAACCAGCCTGGCACCCGATAGACCTTTACCAAAATAGTCGTTGGCATCGCCTTCAAGCTCAAGGGTTACACCTTTGGTATTAAAGGCACCAAAGCTTTGGCCGGCTGTACCGGTAAACTTAAAGTGTATGGTATCGTCGGGCAATCCGTCAGATTTGTACTTCTTAGAAATTTCGTTGGAGAGCAAGGTACCAGCCGTTCTATCTGTGTTGTGAATTACAAACTCAGCCTTAACTTTTTGTTGGCTGGCAAGTGCAGGCTCTGCTGCTTTTAATAGTTTCCAATCCAGTATATCAGCCATACCATGATCCTGTTGTTCCTGGTTGTACAAACCGGTTTCTGCATCTGCAGGCTGCTTGTACAATATTGGCGAAAGATCCAGTTTGCTATATTTCCAATGGTTGATATTGTGTTTTGACTCAAGGCAATCCACCTGGCCAACCATTTCGTTGATGGTTCTAAAACCCATTTCAGCCATAATCTCACGTAGTTCCTCGGTAATAAACCTGAAGAAATTTACCACATGCTCAGCATCGCCGGTAAAACGTTTACGTAGTTCAGGGTCTTGCGTGGCTACACCAACCGGGCAGGTATTTAAGTGGCATTTGCGCATCATAATGCAACCTTCTACCACCAGCGCTGCCGT
>JANPPB010000516.1:0-2846 GCA_031428295.1 Segetibacter sp.
TGCTTTCGACTCGTCAGTAGGTGTAATATTTGGCACATTGGTTAGCGGCGGCACCCTGGTGTTATGCAGGCATCATCAAATAAAAGAGCCCCAAACCATTCGAAGGTTATTGCAAAACACCGATACCATTCTTTGTGTTCCCTCCTATTATCGCTTTTTGTTGGATGATGACATGGTACAAAACAGCAGTGTTTCAAAAGTTATTGTAGCCGGCGAAAACCTGGATGTACCATTGGTAAACCAGCATTATGCAGAAACAAAAAACTGTAAGTTATTTAATGAGTATGGTCCTACTGAAGGTACTGTCTGGGCTACAGTAGCAGAGATAGAATCTGGTAAAAATATAACCATAGGCAGGCCCATTACAACAGCACGTGTTTACATTGTAAACAACAACCAGCAATTGGTACCCGAAGGTGTAGCAGGCGAATTGTGTATTGGTGGACCGCAGGTTGCCAGAGGGTACTTAAACCTTCAGACGAAGACAAGTGAAAGATTTGTAGATGATACTTTTGAAGCAGGTAGCATTAATAAAATGTACAAAACAGGCGATTTGGCCCGATGGTTACCAGATGGCCAGATTGAATTTCTGGGCCGTATCGACGATCAGATTAAAATAAGGGGATACCGGATTGAACCTTCGGGCATAGAACAAAGTTTGAGTGAATGTGAGGGCATACAACAAGCGGTAGTTGTTGCAAAATCAGGGAATGATGGTACCAGCCAGTTAGTAGCTTATGTTATTGTTGAAGGTAAATTTGACCCCCTTGTTTATACCCGGTTTTTAAAAGAGCGACTACCGCTGTTTATGATACCGGGGCAGTGGGTACAAATGCAGGAGTTTACGTTAACACCCAATGGCAAAATTGATAAAAAGGCATTGACTGAAATTGAAATAATTGAAGTAAAGACAGCGCATTATGCTCCACCAACAACAGCTACTGAACAAGACCTGGCCAAAATTTGGCAGCAACTACTTTCATCAAAGCGTATTAGTATACACGACAACTTTTTTACATTAGGTGGCCACTCATTATTAGCCATGCGGCTTGTTTCAGCAATTCAAAAGAAAATTAGGGTTGCTATTTCCATTAACGATTTGTTCATGCATCCCACGATTGCTGAACTGGCTAATTGTCTTGAAAATAGGATGGTAAATCCTTTGCATGAGGCATCCGAATTTAAATATTTGGTACCCGTTAAGCCCAGTGGAAATAAAGTGCCCTTGTACATCGTGGCCGGAGGAGGCAGCACAGCCCTTCGCTTTAAAAACTTTAGCGAAATGCTGGATGCAGAACAGCCGGTTTATGTGTTTCAATCTCCTGTTGATGAAGCGCATCTGGTGAATTTTCCCACCACAATTGAAGGATTAGCTCAAGTGTTTTTAAAGGAACTCCTTGAATTGAATCCTGCCGGACCCTATGCACTTGCAGGACATTGCATAGGTGGCATAATAGCATTTGAAATGGCCAGGCATTTAAAAGCCGCGGGCAAAGCAGTTCAGGCACTTGTTTTATTCGATACCATTGTACAGGACGAACAACTAATCTCAGGCAAAACTGTAGTAGAAAGCAAGTGGAAGACAATGGCAGACAAGTTGATTTCTAAAATTGCATTAAAGGTGCAATTCGAATACTTTCTCTTTACCAGACATTTCAAAATATTTTTAGAGTACCGGATTAAAGCTGTTCGAAAACATTTTAAAACGGATCAATTGCTTACAAGTACCCAGCAACAACAGAAAGAAGCTGACTTAAACATTTTTAAAAAAGCAGAAACTATTTATGCGGCAGCCAGGGCACAGTATGTATTAATAAAATACAATGGCCCCATAACCTTGTTTGTGGCTAAAGAGCGTTACTTTTTTATAGATGAGGTTCAAAATATCAAATTCAAAAAATTAACAGCAACCATTAATAGCAATAAGTATTGGGAAGCGCATTGCACCCGGCTTGATATTATTGAAACTGAGGGTAACCATTCAGATATGTTTAATAAAGATCACGGCACAACATTCTCCCGCGGGTTACAGCAGATACTCAACTTTACCAAAGTAAGCAGTAGCAGGTAGAAGACGAAATAGTTTATATAAGGGTAAGCCTTAAATTCAATAAAAAGACCCCTGAAAAGGGGCCTGATTTTTACCAACAAAACGTATATGGTAACAGTACAAATTTGTTATAAAATTGTTTGTTTTTTGCCCGGTCTTTAAAATTAAAACCCACCAAAATTATCAGTATTATTTTGGTACAGGTATTTGTAAGATGTTGACCTATATCTTCTTGATATTTTCGGTACCCGGCTTAAAATATAATTAAGTTTAAAAAAGCTTTTCATATTTACGACAGTACTTCAACAAAAAAGAGCTCCAAATTTTTTTAATGTTGATTTAAAATTTTTTATCTGTTGAACACATGCATTGGCAATATGTTATAAAGTTATTAAATGACCAGTCAGGCATATTTGCCTGCTCTATTTTTGCAACACAAATTCATGAAAAAACTGGTATTCATATTGATGCTTTTGGGCCTGGGCGTTGTTTGGTTTTCATTTACCACAGACGACAATAAACCGGTAACCATTCCGGCCTCAGCTCAACAAACAGGCAATGCGGCAAAAGGGTATCAATACCTGATAACAGGGGATTATTTAAAAAGTGGCATACCCTATAAATTATTTAGGGCTGCCACCGGCAAACAGCCAAACCTGCTCGATCGCGATGGTGATAATAAATACATCGGTTACTCATTCACAGCCATAAATACGCCCAATGGTCAAAAGCTTGTTGCACCCAATTGTCTTCAATGCCATGGCGAAATATTTGATGGTCAATTGTATATAGGACT
>JANPPB010000517.1:0-3541 GCA_031428295.1 Segetibacter sp.
TTTGCCCAATCCAAAAAGTTTTGTGGTACCAGTACAGATGATATGCGGTCGCTAAACCCCACCACTCTGCCGGTAAATGGAACAACCTGACCGTTGTGATGAATATTGATAACGACAGGTAAAGCCATGACCATGGATTGCGTTAACTGTATTAAATTTTGTGAGGGGGCAAATCCAAAATTGTACAGGTCTAAAAACTGGTTGGGGATGATCATGGGAATGTTGGTGGAACCTTGCTTCCATATCCAGTCGGTGCTGTGTACATCTATAAACTCGTTGGGTACACTTTCAAAAAAAAGGTCGGTATAAAAGGGAAAGCGTTCGCTGGGGCTTTGTGCCGAAACCTTAAACCGGCTACTGGTAAGCTGCCCAATTGTTTCAACAAAAAACTGGCTTTTTAATTTATTAATGTCTGCGGCAGAAAGCGTGTTGGAAGCATTGTTTCCATCAATTTTTTTATTGATGACCAAAAAGTTGGCAATGCTATCCTGGTTGCCGGCTCCATATAACAACTCATGATAATTTGCCTGTATTTGCACCGCCGACAATATCAGTAACAAAGCAATTGAAAGACCAGCGCCTGCTGCCACAAAGCGCCACCTGCCTACACCGGTACTGATTATTTTTTTTAAGATATGTTGTAACATGGGCGCTGTTGAATACCAATTGCCTGGCTCGGTTGCTATAGTTGATAACGTTTGGTATAGGTAAAATGATGGTCTTCCTCAAGGTCGGTTATCAATAACCCCGCTTGTCTTTTATCGCATTCTTCGTCAATTAAACCCACTGCCCTCTCAATATTCTCATGATCAAGGTGACTAAAGGGTTCGTCCATAATAAGCCAGTTAAAGGGCTGCATCAATGCACGGATAATGGCAATACGTTGTTGCTCGCCATAACTGCAAACCCCTGCTTTTTGATGTAGAATGTGCGAAATGCCTAACCTGTTTGCCATATCATCAATAACCGAAGCCTCATATAGGGGTGTTATTAAAACCCGCTTCAGCTCTATATTCTCTCTGGCAGTCAGGTTTTCGAACAATCGTAAATCCTGAAAGATGATGCTGATCTTTTTCTGCCTGATTTCAGCCAGCTCCTGACCGTTTATTTCAATCAGCGATTTTGCATCATAAAAAACCTGTCCTTCGTAATCGTGCCTGAGTTTATAAATTAAATGAATGAGGGTTGTTTTACCGGTACCACTGGGTGCCTGTATTTGTAT
This sequence comes from Segetibacter sp., assembly GCA_031428295.1. Lineage (GTDB taxonomy): Bacteria > Bacteroidota > Bacteroidia > Chitinophagales > Chitinophagaceae > Segetibacter. The sequence continues at coordinate 1,223 of JANPPB010000517.1, forward strand.
TTTCTCCCCCGGCTTAAAAGCAACTTTGGTATTCCAAATACCAGAGGTTCGCTTGCTAAATTTTTCTTTCAGTGGAATCGGTACCAGGTTTTCAAGAGCAATATCCATACTAATTATATCAGCAATACATCATTAGGTAATTATCGTTGAGCCAAATAACCCTGTGAACCCAGGCAAAATGTAACCTCAAAACTCCTACTCTTCACAAAGTAAAATGCAGGCATTCATTTGTTTTTGATCAAGGCATTTAAGCCTTGTTGAAACATCCATTCCCGCCTCGGCGGTCCCTTATTATTCTTTCAAAATTGCCCATATCCCACTTAATATTGGTAAAAAGATAATCACCAAAAATCCTTTGCGTGCTCTACGTACGCTCTTCATTCAATTTTACTTTATGTGCGTAGCTACGGCACGCTCTACACCCAAACGATAACTTAGCTTCTACCAATATTTTATGCCTACGGTCAATGTCATTAAGTTAAGCCTGAAGGGCTTTAATTTGAATAGCCGCCGGTGAAGCCGGCGGAAAATTATAGAAGAAATAAATAGTAACCCTGAAGGGGTTAAATCTTTTCTCAATGTATTTGTATTGGTTCAACTCCTTCAGAGTTGATTAATACGGGTTTTATTTATCCACGGGTTGCACCCGTGGCTATTCAAATTTTACCCCTTCAGGGTAATTATCCTTAACTTAATGACATTGGCCAACGGCACAGTTTCCAATAGTCATTAATCCTTAACCGAATGGGTTTCAAAATATCTGTTCCTAAGTTGACGTGGCATGGCTCATTTTTGCTGGGTTGAACACTTGTACTTACTTTAAGCAGCGTTTCATTCTTCCAAGTTGAACAACTATTGAAATATTTTTAGTTTTCCAATTCCACATCAGAAAAAGTAATCATTTTATTTTTCTTAGCCATTTCACTTGCCTGGGCAAGAAAGCTTAGGAACGAAACCAGGCTGTTTTCTTTCTCATTTACAAACCGCAATTCAAAATGGCCTGCTATGGCGTCACCTTTAAAATTTTCGGAATGTGCCTGCACATCTTTAAAAGTTGCCTTTGCGTTGTTAAGCATTGTGCTAAAAGTAGAGTCGCCTTGTTTTTGAGAAGAAAGGCTGTTTAAGACTGAGGCAATATTGAAATAGGCTGCAGCAGATTTTCCGTAGTATGGTTTTAGATCGAGGTTGGTAGCCACAGATGACTTTGATTTATACGCCTGTAAAAGTTGATTGTCGGATGCAATTGTAATGCTCTCATTGTCGGCCAAACCGGTGAAACCAAAACCAGACGGCCCCGATAACTCATAACCCCGGTTCGTTTTTTCTAAGACTTTCATGAAAGCCAGGCGATCCATTATTTTATGCATTTGCATGGTATCACCAACAGGCATGGTAAAAATTAATTTAGCTACCGGCATGCTCATGGGCCTTACACCCATCGGGTTAAGTGTATCATCCTTGCTCATTCCAATACCGGAAACCACCACGGCTATATCTCCCTTAAATGCTTTTAGTGCCTGCTCCAATGTATAATTGGTGCCCATGAACTTAGTTATGTATCCATCAACCAGCGCACCCACTTCCATGTATTTAACAATGCCCGAAAAAATTTGTGGGTCGAAGGCAAAGACCATAAAACCGTTTACATCAGCAGCGGGATAGCGTTTTACCAGATCAAGATTTACCTGGGGGCCGCTATACTTTTTTAGAATACCAGCCAATGCTTTCCCGGCATACGATTTACTGTTTACCACCATCTTTCCATTTTCAAAATTTAGTGTAACAGCCGTATAATTTCCCTCCACCAACTCTTTTATTTTAGGTAGCGGAAAGGGTATACCATCAATAGAATTGGACGGGTTAACCCAAAAAGAAAGGTCTGTTTTTTCGGCAGCAAGGTTAGTATATTCTTTAATTGAAGCAATGGATTCGCCCTGGGCACGGGTAAAGCTTGCAGTCATTTCTGCCATAAGCTCATTAGTAATATTGGTGTCGGCCGGAGCTTTCATGTTGTAATTGCCGGTTACGCTATCGTATTCCATCCCGCCCGAATAACTTTTGTTATAAATCATAGCCACCACCGAGTTGTCATTCCAGGCAATCATCTTATCACCACCCTTTGTTACATAATTAAAATTTTTATCCTTTTTTACCTCAAGGGTTGCGTCTTTGCTTTTGATGTAAGCTGCCAAATCATTACTGCTTTTAATTGAAGCAACGGCGGCAGAAATATTATTGCCCATGGAGGACCCGGCAGCACCTGCTTCACCTTTTTGTACTACCCATACGTACATATTTTTTTCAAGATCGATGCCCGAT
>JANPPB010000518.1:0-1543 GCA_031428295.1 Segetibacter sp.
AAGATCGCCGGACAGAAATACCGGTGAGGTACTAAAACGTGTACCCGGTACCAGTATACAGGAAGGCAAATATTTAGTGGTAAGAGGTTTAAGCGATCGTTATAACCAGGCAATGCTTAATGGAATTTTGATGGGTAGTACTGAGCCTGATAGAAAGACGTTCTCCTTCGATATTTTTCCTGCTTCGATGATTGATAATATCATCATTAATAAATCTTTTGTACCTGAGCTAACAGGTGAGTGGGCAGGTGGTCTGGTGCAGGTTAATACAAAAGACGTTCCCACCAAAAACTTTTTGGATGTACAAATAGGTACCGGTTTTAATACCCAAACCATCGGTAATGATTTTTACACATACAAAGGTGGCAAATACGACTTACTGGGTTTTGATGATGGAACACGTGCACTTCCATCTTACCTTCCAACAAAAAATAATTACAGTGCATTAGGACAAGGGCCAAAGACTGAGTTTGGCAAGACCTTTGAAAACATCTGGTCTTCAGAAAAAAACAAAGCCAACTTTTTTCCTGCACTAAACAAGAGTTTTCAGGTGAGCGGTGGTTTTAATAAACGCTTTAAGGAGAACTATAAACTGGGGGCAATATTTGCGGTTACCTACAACCAGACAAACAAAAGAACTGAGTTCGATAACCGTATTTATTCTGTACAAAACAATGTTGCTTCTGTAAACTTCGATTATCAAAACAACAACTACAGCAACAATGTTTTGTGGGGTGCTTTAGGAAATATTACCCTTCAACTTGGAAACAATCATAAGATATCTTTTAAAAACTTATTGAATGTTAACGCTACCGATTACGTAACCCGGAGAACTGGTAAAGATTACGAATTGAATGCGGTTAATGGTGAGAATATCAGGGCAAGTGAACTGGCTTTAAAAACAAATACCTTCTTTAACACGATGGTTGCCGGCGATCATAACCTTGCATCGCTTAAAACCAAATTGCATTGGTATGGAAGTTTCAATATTCTTGATCAATACATTCCCGACCAACGCCGCTTACAATACAACCAGGATGCTGATGTGGCTAACGCACCCTACCTGGCATTACTTGGCGCAAGCAGTACCTCTCAAAAAAGTGGTAGCCGTTACTATGGATATTTAAGCGATTACATTTATAATGCAGGTGCTGATGTTTCAAAAAGTTATAAATTATTTGGCCTGAGCCAGACAGTTAAGGCAGGGTATTTTTTCCAGGTAAAAGACCGGATTTTTAACTCAAGACCATTTGCTATTTATATTCCGGGTGGTGAGAATAAAGCGCTTCAGGCTTTGCCGGAAGACCAGATTTTTAACCCGGCCAATTTTGGTAATGGCTTTGATAATAAGTTCGCCTTTAATGAACTTGCAGGCAACCAGTACCGTTACATAGCCAACACCATTTTAAATGCAGGTTTCCTTCAGTTCGATAACCAATTTACCGATAAGATAAGAGCCGTTTGGGGTGTAAGGGTTGAAGATTACGACCAGTTAATAGGAAGCGTTAAAGCAAGCGATACCCGCCACGTACATAGCCAGGTT
>JANPPB010000519.1:0-6673 GCA_031428295.1 Segetibacter sp.
TGGTTGGTACATAAGTTTAAATTTAGCGCCATATACAAATTGAGCCGCTTCGTACGATGTGCGTGACACCACAAAATTGGAAAAGGTTTCATCGTAGGCTTTTACAAAAATCAGCACCTCAGCGCTGGAGTTTAGCAGGTCCTCGCGGGTTAAATTATAAAAAGGGCTGTTTTCATTAATTACATGAACGACTGTCCAGCTTAGGGTTAACGCATTAATCTTAGGGATCTCCAGATTAAGGGTATAAAACTTATTTGATACTTTGCCATCATCTTTAATTTTCATGGCAAGTGTAGTTTTCACTTCCGCATCCGATAGGTTCCTGTGTTTATATGGTACCATCCTAAACATTAGGGCTACTCCATCTTTATATGGGGCAAACAAGGCGTTGTTGCTGTATTTTATATATGCCTTGGGTTGCGAAAATCTTCCATACATCATACCTGTAGCAAGTGCAAAAGTTAATAAACCAATTATGGATTCCATCGCTGCAATAAAATTGGTGACCATGCCCGTAGGATAGATATGCCCGTACCCAACTGTTGATAAGGTTTGGGCACTAAAGAAAAAAGCTTCCCAAAACTTAATTGCAATGTTATCTCCTTCTATCCCACCCAGGTTGTCAATGCCGGTAAGTGTATACAAGCTGGCAAAAAAAAGATTAGTGATAAAGTAAAAAGCTAAAATGATTAAGAAAAATTTCCAGCTCTCCACTTTTAGCATGGTATTATACACACTGAATTGTTCAAAAAAGCCAATGCCCTTTACGCCAATATTTGGGGTGCCATCAGCATTGTAAAATCTTCCTCCGCTATACTCGCTGTCGGTACCAAAGCCTGTTTGGTTAGTGTCGGTAACACGGGTATTTATTTTTTTAAGTAACGACATATATTGATACTGTTATGAATGCAAATTTATATTTCCGCCTTACTAAAGTATTGTATTTTAGCCACCAACATTAGGGTACTTGTAGATGAGTTTTCAAAAACAAATAGCACAAAGTTTGGTGTGGAGGGGTTTGTACTTTGCATCGGTTTTATTGATGAATATTTTTTTAAGCCGCTATTTTGAAGCCGAAAACGCAGGCTGGATTTTTTACCTCTGTAACAATTTTTCCTTCTTATTAATCCTTGTTGGACTTACCATTGAAAATGGTGTTAACTATTACGCTTCGCGAAACGAGATCAGTAGGAATCACCTGGCCTGGTTTGCAATAGCCTGGACAATAATGGTAGCAGGAATTGTTTTTATCGGTCTCTGGTTTTATTTTGGAAGGTATAAGGACACCTCCATTCTTACCCGGTCACAATACCTGTATTACGCAATCTGTTACATTACGGGCATACAGCTTACCAACTTCTTTACGGTACTATTCTACTCAAAGAAAAATTTCTTTCTACCCAATTTTATAATGGTACTGCTGAACCTGTCTGTTATTTTATTGATACCTAAACAAGTTGGAACCATACATACCAATTCAGCCCTTGTTATCAAATATTATTTTGCATTTTTTATGATAACAGGCTTATGCCTTGCACTGGCATTTATAATAAAAAACAAAAGCTGGCAAGCCATTGCCCTGCCAAAGTTTGAACAATTGCAATGGTTGGTCAGGTACGCAGTTATGGCCCTGGCCGCAAACATCATTTTCTTTTTAGTTTACAGGGTTGATTACTGGTTTGTACAACGATTGTGTACTGCTGACGAGCTGGGCAATTACATTCAGGTTAGCAAGCTGGCACAAATGTTACTGATCATTCCTACCATTATTTCGAGTGTGGTGTTTCCGCATACGGCGGGGGGCATGCACAGGGGTGAAATGAAAGACAATATTTTAAGGATAGGCCGTATAACCACCCTACTGTATGCTGTATTATTTGTAATTGTTTTTTTGGTTGGCAACTGGGCGTTTCCATTTGTATTTGGCCAATCGTATAAGCTGATGTATACTCCGTTTTTATTGTTGATACCGGGAGTTTGGGCACTGAGTAACTTGTTTATTTTAAGTGCTTATTTTGGGGGCATCAACCAGGTTAGGGTAAATATAAACGGTGCTGCTTTGGGGTTAGTTGTAATATTGGTAGGTGACTTTTTATTTATAAAGTTATTTGGCTTGCCCGCTGCTGCTATTGTAAGCTCGGTAGGCTACCTCGTAAATTTTGGTTATTCTTTTTATAATATGAAAAGAGAACATGCAATTTCGATATCAGAATATTGGATGATAAACAAAGACGACATTAAATGGCTCAAAGCAACTTTACAACGTTAAACGATCTTGTTTTTCCATTTAACAAGTACGTGCTGGCATTACCAGGCTGGTATCCTACATGGGTTGATCCATTGCCCGGCGATTTTAACCAGCGACACATTATCGGAGCCAGTTTATACACACCACAAATTGTATTATTTATAGGCAAGGATACTACAGGCACTATAAAAAAAACTGAGGTACGGTACAACCAGCTCTCAAAACATGTTATCGAAATAATAGTACTGTACCCCAAAAGCAGAGTTGAGCTATGGGATGGCTTGCACTCAAACCTACATTTTTTAAGCCTCTTTACTAAGTATTCATTACTAATAAAAAAGCGATGGGGCACGCCCATTTTGCTTCATAGTTATATTGTTATTAAAGGTGGGCTTAAAGGTTTAATATTATCCAGGTGCTGGCATTTACCTCTTGTACTAACCGAAAACTGGACGATCTATTACCCCAACGACCCCGGATATTTACCTAATCGCAACAAGGGTTTTAAATGGACCGTTCACCGGGTGTTTGCCAATGTAAAATGGTTTCTGCCTGTTACCAACGACTTGTATGGCAAAGTGTCTAAACTGGTGAAGAAAGTACCTTATACCGTTGTACCCAATGTGGTTGATACTGAAACGTTTTACCTGCACGATAAAACGGTGGGCAATGGTTTTCGGTTTGTACATGTGTCTACAATGATCTATCAAAAAAATCCCCAGGGTTTGTTGCGCGGCTTTAAAGCTGTTTTGGACGAACACCCGCAGGCGAGTTTATTAATGGTAGGGCCACATCCGCCAGAAGTAAAAGACTACGCCGATGCATTAGGATTTACCGAGAAGAATGTACGTTTTACGGGAGCTGTGCCTTACAAAAAAGTTGCCGATTATTTAATTAATACAGATGCTCTTGTGTTGTTTAGTCGCTACGAAAATTTGCCTTGCGTTATATTAGAAGCACTGTGTTGTGGGGTGCCTGTTATAAGTACTGCAGTTGGAGGAATAGCAGAGGTGATAGACAACCATAACGGTATATTGATTGAAGAAGGTAATGAAATGCAACTGATAAGCGCCTTGAGAGATATGATAACACAGCATACAGCATTTGAACCTGAGCTAATATCATCGAACGCCATAGCCAGATATAGTTATGCTGCCGTAGGTAAAAACATTTATTCTGTTTATAAGCAGGTTGCGGATGTAGAATAATAAGCTGTCTTATTGTAGAGGCAGCTTATGTGTCAAATACATCAACATATTCAAGTCCTTCAGGCTTGCCGGAAAAAAGAGGTAATATTTATCCACCGGCTCCACCGGTGGCTATTTATATTTAAGCCCTTTGGGCTTGATACAGTTTAATGCGTTTACCCTGTTATAACGACACCCAAAGTTGAAATACTTATTATTATATGTATTTATACAAAGGCCTGATACCTGGAAGCTTAATTTTTTTTTTCATAACATGAGCTTTTTTTTCATCATTTTTTAAATGATCATTGTTCGGTAGCACCTTAAAATGGTCTTACTTTGCAGCAATCCTTTAACATTCTGTTTAGTTTAATCTTTTCTATGAAAATGGCTGAAACCAAAGTTTTAAAAGTATTATTTGTTGATGATGACTCAGACGAATCTTATTTGTTTAATGAAGCACTTGAACAGTCCGGACTCCCAATTCAATTAGGCCGTGCTCATGATGGCAATCAATTATTACAGGTTTTAAAGACCGGTTCTCTCCCAGATATTATTTTGGTGGATCTTAATATGCCTTATAAAGATGGCCTGGAGGCATTACGTGAAATACGTTCGAATCATGAGTACGAGAAGATCTTCATTATAATATATTCCATTACAGAAGATAAAAACTCTATAAGACTTGCTTATGATATAGGTGCCGACTTGTACCTGATTAAGCCGGAGGATTTTGATGGGATGCTGTCTGTTGTAAAAAAGGTGTACAGCATAGATTGGGATAACTTTTCGAGGCCCAGCCGAGAAGAATTTGTTTTGGATCTTAATAATTGATACAATGATCAATTAAAGGCAGCAGAAATTCTTTCTAAGAGTTTTAGCATCATTGTTATCCTTTAATGTTTTATTAATTAAATTAAACTGCATTGAAAAATGCAGTGGCATGAATTTAATAGTTAGTGTTTTATCTAAGCATTCTTAAATAGCACTTATGCCACTCTCAACTGACAATCAGGATTTTACTCCCAACGAAGAAGCACATAAAAAGGATGTAAAGCCTTCACAAATCTCAGCCGGTCCTGCATTGGGCAATTTGCCATTAGGCGAAGATGTGGTCAGCACGAACAACCCTGCTTCAAAAGCTGCTAAGTCCGCTTCAATTGAAGATGAAAACAACTTTGACAGCGATAATCAAAAAGGGAAAAAAGTTGATGGTGACCCATCCAAAGAAAGTGACCAGCCTGCAAAACTAAACCAGGATTAATCAATCAATCTTCGGCCTCTTTTAGTGAGTTATCAAGTGTTGTTTCATCAGCCGCAGGCGATGCATTACTATAAATAGCTAACATATTTTTTAGATCGTCGAGGGTATTTATTTCATCCGGCGTTTTATCGGTCCGCCATTTACTCATTCGCGGAAAACGGAGTGCCACCCCGCTCTTATGACGATTGCTTGCAGCTATTCCTTCAAAAGCTAATTCAAAAACCAACTCAGGTTTAACGGTGCGGACCGGTCCAAATTTTTCTAAAGAATTTTTCTTAACAAAATTGTCAACCTGTGCAAATTCTTTGTCAGTTAATCCACTGTATGCCTTGGCAAAGGGTACCAGCTTATCCCCATCTTTTACTGCAAATGTATAATCGGTATATAGGTTGCTTCTTCGTCCACTACCTTTTTGGGCGTAAATCATAACAGCATCAATTACCAGTGGTTCAATTTTCCATTTCCACCAATCGCCTACTTTTCTGCCCACCTGGTAAGTTGAAGATTTTTTCTTTAGCATAAATCCTTCGGCACCCATCTCCCTGCTGGTATTACGGAGGTCGGCCAATTGCTGCCATGTGGTAAAGTCAACAATTGGAGATAAAATGATGACAGGTGTAGTTAAAGGATTCGCAATGGTTTCCAGTTGTTGCCTGCGTTCGGCTAATGGGCGGCTCCTAAAATCTTCTCCATTAAATTCAAGTAAGTCGTATGCAAAAAAAGTGATGGGTGCATCTTTCAATTGCTTCTTTGTAATATTTTTTCGACCAATGCGAGTTTGTAATATGGCAAAAGGCAGTGGCTTTTTTTCTATACTGGGTATGATCTCTCCATCAATCACAATCCCATTTGGTAGCAAGTCTTTTAAAACCTGGAATTCAGGGAACTTTTCAGTCATCAATTCTTCTCCACGGCTCCAGACAAACAATTGATCATCTCTTTTAATGATCTGTCCACGTATGCCATCCCACTTCCATTCTACCTGCCACTCTTCCGGTGTGCCTAAAGCTTCGGGACCCCCATCTAAGGCATAAGCAAGGTAGAAGGGATAGGGTCGGCTATGATCTATCAATTGTGAATCTTCGTTTAACAACTCTGCAAAAGTTATGGTAGTAGGATCCCAATTGCCACTAATACGATGTGCAATAACAGAGGGCTCAAGTGTAGTTAATTTGGCTAATGCATTCACAATAGTTTTTTGCGAAACCCCTATCCTGAAGGAGCCCATGATAAGCTTGTTGAAAACAAATCGTTCTCCCTGGTCCATCTTATTCCAGCTATCAATAATAAATTTTTTTCTTATTACTTCCTCCTGTTTTTCAAGCTTTATAAATTGCTCTATGTAATAATGTAAGGGCAGCGAAGTTTCGTTTACATCAATGGTTGGCTCGGGTAGTAACAATGAAATAGTTTCTCCTAAATCTCCCACGGTATGATAGCATTCGCCAAACAACCAGCCGGGTAAATTTGCCATTTCTATGCACCACTCAATTAACTGGCTGGAGTTGACCATACGCCTGGGACGGCGGCCGCTAAAAATGGCAATCATCCAAACTTTATCCTTATCATCAGCGGTTGAAAAATATTGAGTAAGTGCATCTATTTTGTCATTGGTCCTGGTACTGGTTCCAATTACCTGTACCAGGTTAGCAAAGCCACGCAGCCCGGTTGAAACAGTTTCAGGAGGCATGAGGTGGGGATGCATGGTTGGTGGAACCGTATTATTATCGTCCTCAAAATTGTTTGATGCAATACTCATAGCTCTTCCATATTTGTAGCCGGTAAATCATCTGGTATTTCATTTATAACTTCCTCTTGCTTTCCTTCAAAAACACCCGGCGGTGCTTCCTCTTCATCATTGCCATACTCGGTTTTAACTTCTGCTGAAGCAATACCTATCTCGTTTAAATACCGGCTGAACGCCGCCTGGAAACCATGAGTAACAAAAACTTTTTCTGCCCCTGTAGCCTTTAT
>JANPPB010000520.1:0-6513 GCA_031428295.1 Segetibacter sp.
TGGTATTGACTAATCAATTTATCATACATAAATTGAAGTGCCACTTTTCTTCCATCATACTCACTCTGAGCAATCTGTTCGGCAACCTTAAAAGCTTTTACTTTTTCTTTTTGATACTTAGAAAATATAGGGATATTCATACCTACCTGTGCGGTATGAAATCTTTTTGCTGCACCATACACTTTATTGTCGGCGCCTGTACCCCGAATGCTCATATTGTTATAACCAATAGTAATATCAGGCAGCAATCTTGCCTTCTGTAAAGCAGTTTGTTTTGTAGCTATTTCTCTTTGCTCCATTAGGTGGGCAAGCACAGGATTATTTTCTCTGGATATACTATCCGACAACAATACAGCCTGCATATCTAAATCGTTATATGCTGGCAATCTTTCATTGGCATCGTTCAATAGTAATTGAAATTGTAATTGAGTTAATAGAGTTTGTTGCTGTGTTTGAAGCAACTCTATTTTAATGATGGCTTTTTGATTTTCTGCTGTCGCCTTCTCCAAAATATTGCTTTCTCCTTTGTCCAATCGCAGCTTTGCTCTTGTATAAAAATTCGAAAACAGGGTATCCGCAGACATTAATAGCTGTTCCCTTTGCCTAAGGTAGCCGTACTGATAAAAAGCCTGGGTAACAGCTTTTCTAACCTCTAACTCTTTTAATGCAACACCTAACACAGCCAGTTTATATTCCTGCTCGTAAACAGCCCGTTGGCTGTTGTACACTTTTGGTAACAACAAAGTTTGTGTAACACCAAATCGTGTATCAGTGTAAATACTGTTGATCTGTCCTGCCTCAGCAAATAAATAGGTCCTGGGTATTTCCAATGCCGTTCTTGAAATAGCCTTTGCATAGGCTGCTCTTAACTGGTCGCTTTTTACAGTGTAATTATTTTTTACAGCTATAGATAAAGCACTGTCAAGTGTTGTGAATGTTTGAGCCTGCAATGAGTGCGTGCATAGAAAGAGAAATATTGCTAATGGCGCCACCTTCTTTATGTTTTCTTTTGCAGGCACTCTTTTTTCGAAAAGGATGTACAGCACCGGTAAAATGTATAAGGTTAAGAATGTAGCCACCAGCAGGCCCCCGATTACAACCGTTGCCAATGGCCTTTGAACTTCGGCACCGGAGCCATTGCTTAACGACATTGGCAAAAACCCCAGCGAGGCAACAGAGGCGGTCATTAACACGGGTCGTAGCCTAAGTCGGGTGCCGGCTAAAACTATTTTTGCTAAGGAAGAAATCCCCTGGGCCTTTAGCCTGTTAAACTCAGCAATTAATACAATGCCATTTAGTACTGCTACGCCAAACAGAGCTATAAAACCAATGCCTGCACTAATACTAAAAGGCATGCCTCTTAAAGCTAAAAAGTAAATGCCGCCTATGGCCGATAAGGGTATGGCTGAGTAAATAAGAAGTCCCTGCCGTACAGAATTAAATGCGAAGAACAGTAACACAAAAATCATCAGTAACGAAAGCGGTACAGCAACCATCAATCGCTTTTTACCTTGCTCCAGGTTTTCGAATGCTCCGCCATAAGTAACATAATACCCTGCGGGAAACTTAACTTGTTTTTCAACATTCAATTGCAGTTCATTTACCAGGCTTTGTACATCCCTGCCTTTTACATTAAAGCCTACAACTATTCTTCGCCTGGCATCCTCCCTTTGTATTTGGTTGGGTCCGTTAACTATTACCACTTCGGCCAACTGGTTTAATGGCACCTGGTTGCCTGAAGGTGTGGGTATCAACAGGTTTTTTATGTCATCAACATTTTGCCGAACATCATTTTCAAGTCGCACAACCAGCTCAAAACGTTTCTCTTCTTCAAACACCATGCCTGTGCTTTGCCCTGCAAACGAAGTATTGATCACTTTGTTTACATCGGCCACCGATAGCTGGTATTGCGCCAGAAGCGGGCGGTTATAGGTTATCACCAGTTGCGGCATACCTGTTACCGGTTCAACATACATGCTTTCATGGCCTTTTATAGTAGAAATAACTTTTGCCAATCGCGATGCATATAGAGCAAGGGTATCTAAATTTTCACCAAATATTTTGCACACTACATCTTGCCTTGCGCCAGTCATCAACTCGTTAAAACGCATTTGAACCGGGTATTGAAACCCTGTGGTAATGCCAGGAATATCTTCTAAAGCTTTGCTCATTTTTGCTGATAACTCATTAAAGGTTTTTGCGGAAGTCCACTTGTCTTTATCTTTTAAAATAACCATCATATCGCTTGCTTCCATAGGCATTGGGTCAGTAGGTACTTCGCCACTGCCAATTTTCGTCACTACCTTTTCAACCTCGGGAAATCTATTAAGCAACAGGTGCGCTGCTTTTTGAGTACTGGCAATAGTGGTGTTGATGTTACTGCCAGTCAACACCCTTGTGTCTACTGCAAAATCGCCTTCTTCAAGAGTGGGAATAAATTCTCCTCCTAAAGTTGATAGCGTAATAACCGCACCTATAAACAATAGAAACACCACAGATAAAGCAACCCTGGGAAAGCGGATTACTTTAGCGAGTGAGGTCTGGTAAACCCTTTCAATACGCTCCATAAAACGATCCGAAATATTTCTTTTATGCACGGGCTTTTTGCTCAGCACCAAAGCACTCATCATGGGTATGTAGGTTAGTGATAAAATGAATGCACCCACCAGCGCAAACGCAACCGTTTGCGCCATAGGCTTAAACATTTTTCCTTCAATACCTTCCAGCGATAAAATAGGTAAGTATACAATTAGTATGATGATCTGCCCAAACACGGCGCTATTCATCATCTTACTTGCAGAACGATTTACAGTCTCATCCATTTGACTTTGGTTGAGCGCCAGCAAATTTTTATAGCGGTGGTTATGGGCCAGTTGATGCATTACGGCTTCCACAATAATTACAGCACCATCTACAATCAATCCAAAATCCAGTGCACCCAGGCTCATCAGGTTGCCACTAACACCAAAGGCATTCATCATGCAAACAGTAAACAACATAGCAAGTGGAATAACAGAAGCCACCAACAATCCGGCTCTGGCATTTCCTAAAAACATCACCAATACAAACACCACAATTAAAGCACCTTCCAGTAAATTTTTTTTTACTGTGTTTATGGAGTTGTTAACCATTTTAGTTCTATCTAAGAACGGCTCAATCTCTACACCTTCGGGTAGTGACTTTTGTATCTGAGCAATCCGCTCCTTTACCTGTTTAATTACCTCGTTACTGTTAGCGCCTTTTAACATCATAACCACCGCCCCAGAAACTTCGCCCTGGTCGTTATAACATATAGCGCCGTATCGCGTAGCATAACCAATTTTTATGGTGGCCACATCCCTTATAAAAAGTGTAGCAGTTCTATCCTTTAATGGTATGGAGATGTTGCCAATATCATCCATGTTATTCAGCAGTCCTTCAGTATGTATGTAAAGGACTGTTCCGCCTTTTTCAATATAAGAACCACCAGTGTTTTGATTGTTGTTTTCAAGGGCAGTAAACACATCAGTAATCGTAATGCCGTATGCATTTAATTTATTGGGGTTGATGGAAATCTCATATTGCTTTAGCTTGCCTCCAAAACTGCTTACTTCGGCAACGCCGTTAACACCTAATAACTGGCGCCTAACAATCCAATCCTGGATGGTTCGTAATTCAGTAGCATCAAACTTGTGCTCATATCCTTTTTTAGGTTTTACTACGTATTGGTATATTTCTCCCAATCCTGTAGAAACCGGCCCCAGCACAGGAGTGCCTATGCCCTGCGGTATTTGACTCTTTACCGATTGTAGTCTTTCACTTACCTGTTGGCGGGCAAAGTAAACGTCAGTCTCATCGTTAAATACTATGGTTACCAGGCTCAATCCAAAGCGGCTAAAGCTTCTTATTTCCTTTATACCAGGTATATTCCTGTTGGCTTGTTCAATGGGGAAAGTCACCAGCCGTTCAATATCGGTGGCGCTAAAAGCCGGAGCCACGGTTATTACCTGCACCTGGTTGTCGGTAATGTCGGGCACAGCATCAATAGGTAATTTGGTGGTTTGATAACTGCCAATTATAATAAGCGCAAACACCATGAGGCCTATTAAGAGTTTGTTCCTTACGGAGAACTCAATTATTTTATTGAGCATACTGTTAAAATGTAAATGAAGTGTAGGCGTGCAGGTGTTCAATCACCTGGCCGGAAGCATAAATAAATGTTACTGTAAGAGGAAGGGATCAGCAGCTTTTGGGAGGCTGCCATATAGTAGACAAATGCGCACTGGGAAACAGGTTGTCGGGTGCAGACGACCATTTAATAGTCTGTACTGCATTCATCTTTTTTGCCAGCTTAAAACCCTGCGTTACCGGCACATACGATACCATGAAATTGCCCCCGATGTTGATGGTTTTAAAAGGTAGTTTCATGTCTTCGTCGTAATCGGCATTTTGCTTACTATCGTCTGCATAATGTTCAGCCAAAAATTCAAGAAAGGTTTCGTGTTCGTTCCAGTTTGAATGCATTTGATAGTGCTCAAACAATTTGGGCAATTTCAGCAGCTCTGTTACTTGCGTGGTACTAAGCACGTAAACCGAAAGGAGCAATATGGAAAATAATTTTTTCAACGCGGTAAAGTTAGCAGATATTCTCTGTCGATTATACAAAGCAAATTGTAAAAGGGTTTTTTTAAGAAAGGAATTACCGGTGCTCTGAAACTGAAATGCATGTGTCGTCTATTCGTAATGCTTTATTTTTTTTCTCTGTTCTCTCTTCTGTATTCTCTCTTCTATCTTCTCTGCTCAATTTTCCTTCTTCAATCGATTAATCTGTATTTTCATTCGATGAAAGGATTATGGTGTGTTTTATTGCTGATGCCCATTCTTGCACTGTCACAAACCGGGTACGACATCATTATTAAAAATGGAAGAATAATTGACGGCACCGGCAACCCCTGGTACCGCGGCAACATTGCCATAAAGAATGGTAAAATTGCAGCTATCGGATTTTTTGAGAATGCCTCTGCCAAAAAAATTATTGACGCAGCTAACCAAATAGTTGCACCTGGTTTTATTGATGTCCACACTCATATTGAAGGCGATGAGAAGCTTAATCCCACAGCAGATAATTTTATCTATGATGGCGTAACAACAGTTATAACCGGCAACTGCGGCCTCTCCGAAGTGGATCTTAAAAAATATTTCTATTCGCTTGACTCATTAAAAACGTCTATAAATGTTGCATCATTAATTGGGCATAACGATGTTCGCAAAGCGGTGATGGGCACAGCCAACCGCTTACCTACCCATGAAGAGCAATTAAAAATGGAAGCGCTTGTTGCCCAAGCCATGAAGGATGGTGCAGTGGGTATGTCAACCGGGCTGATCTATATTCCTGGCATTTACTCGAACACCGAAGAAATTGTGGGCATGGCAAAACAAGTAGGAGTTTATAATGGCGTGTATGCCTCGCACATGCGTAACGAAGGCGACAGTGTTTTAGCAGCTATTAACGAGGCTTTGTTAATTGGCCGGGAGGCAAAAGTGCCTGTTGAAATTTCTCATTTTAAAATAGGAGGAAGGCAAAACTGGGGCAGAAGCACCGAAACGCTGGCTGCCGTAATGCAGGCAAGGCAGCAAGGTATCGATGTAACGATAGATCAATATCCTTACACTGCAAGCAGCACTAGTTTAAGTACACTAATACCCGAGGATGTATTGGCTGACGGAAAGGACTCTATTTACTCGAGGTTAAACCGGCCTGCAGTAAGAGACTATGTAATTACAGAAATGCTGACCAGTCTCAAGAAGAAAAAACTGAAACATTTCGACTATGCGGTGGTGGCCAGTTTTGAGGCCGATACTTTATACAACGGAAAAAGCATTGAGCAGGTAAACCTTTTAAAGGGACGCAAACACAATGCTACAGCCGAAGCAGAAACTGTAATAGATATGATGTTACAGGGTGGCGCCGGCATGGTGTTTCATGGTATGAGTGAGGAAGATGTTAGCCGCATTATGAAGTACCCCTTTAACATGATAGCCAGCGATGCCAGCATAAGAGTTTTTAACAAAGGAGTGCCCCACCCGAGAGGTTATGGTACCAATGCAAGGGTTTTGGGTAAATATGTAAGAGACGATAAAATAATTTCTTTGGAAGAAGCTATCAGAAGAATGACCTCGTTACCGGCTGGTAAATTTCATTTAAAAGACAGGGGTTTGTTGCGTGAAGGGATGGCTGCAGATATTGTAATTTTTGACGAGAGCAAGGTAAAGGACCTCTCAACCTTTGAAGCACCACACCAGTATTCCGCAGGTTTTAGTAACGTGATTGTAAATGGAATTCCTGTAATTGAAAATGGACGTCATAATGGAAGCAGAACAGGTGTTGTAATACATGGCCCGGGTTATCAGCCTTAAAATCATGTTGAAATCGTTTGCGAAAGTAAAAAGAGTAGAATGATGACTTCTTAATTTAAAATGATCTAAAATTGCGCTGGTTAGCAGTTAAGTTGTATTAATACTTTCATCAGGACT
>JANPPB010000521.1:0-2733 GCA_031428295.1 Segetibacter sp.
GGCGTTTTTTGCTTCGCTTGCATACACGGGATCAACCTTATCTAACACCACAATTACAAAATGCGGGTCGGCAGGTTTAAAAATAAAGCTCTTAACCACTATAGCAGGGGCGGCTTTGGCAATTGTATCCTTCACTATCGGCTTAGCAGGAGTTAATACTGTATTTTCTTTTTTAACGGTTGGTGCAATTGGAGCCGACTTTATAACCGTATCTTTTTTTGGTGTTGCTACAGGCTCCTGTTTTTTAGGGGCAGGTAGTGTTGGAGATGCTACAGGCTTCTCTTTTTTGGGTGCCATCACTGTTGTTTTTGCTACAGGCTCCTCCTTTTTAGGAACCGTAACAATAGGTGTGTTTAAACTATCTTTTTTGGGTGCCAACACTTTTGGTTTTGCTACAGGCTCATCTTTTTTTGGAACCGTAACATTAGGTGCGTTTATACTATCTTTTTTAATAGTTACCGGGGTTTGTATTATTGTTGGCTTTTGAATTATGGCAACTTCCTGTTTGGCAGGAGCATAACCTGTGGAGCTTGTGTCTTCATTTCGTGTTACCTGTAATTTGGTTAAGTAATCTTCAATTTCTGCCCGGCGGCTCAAAACGCCAATCATTGTTTTAGCTTTCTCAGCCATGGGGCTGGTAGCAAAGGTGCCTGAAAGGTCAGTCAGCACTTTTATTGCTGTAGAATCATCCTTTTGTGTAACGTAATAAATTGACTCGATGTACAGCAATTGTGGTGTCCAGTAACTATTTCCGTATATGCTGTCGGCAGTTTTCTTCTCCGCCTTAGCATTGGTAAAATCGCCTTCGATAAACATGTTATAGATCTGCTCGTATTTTTTGGTTGCAGATGTTTTGGCAATTTGTTCTTTAGTTTTAAGGGTAGGGTTTTTTAAGAGCTGTGCATATTTGCTGCTGTCGCCACCAATAGTAAGTTGACTTTTATACGAATCCGATTTCTCCTTATTGCCGGTTTTTAAATACGCATACACCATATTAAACAAGGCTTTTTCCCTATTGGTGGTGTTTGGAAAACGCCTCAGCAATTCTTCATAGGCTTCAATAGCCGACGGGTAATCTTCCAGTGAGGATAAGAACGTTTCGCCAAGGGTATTCAGCGCTTTTTCAATTTCATCATTACTTGCCTTTAGTTTGTCGGTTGTAAGTGGTACACTGCCTATTAAACTTTCATAAGACAAATCTGTAGGTCCGGTCTTGTCTTCGGCCAAAGGCATATCAACTATATCCATATTTGAACCCCCGGGACCTTGTTGGTTTACGGCTGAAATTCTTCTCCAGTTGTCAACGTTAGGCCGCTGCCCCCATTTGGCTTTAAACTCGCTAAAGCCACGGGCTTTTAACGATGCATTGTAAAAATAGAAATCCGTATTTTTCGAATTGTCGCCAAACAGGTCTGGTGCCTGTTTTTGCAAAATGGCCGGATTGGAAGAGAGCTGCTCGTCTTCGCCCTTAACCCCTTTTAATTTACGTAATTCTTTTAGTTTGCTTTTTATAACAGCATCGCGTTTATCAGCAGGCAGGTTTGCCAATGCCTGTAAACTATCCTGGCTATACACCATTAGCTCATTAGCTGCAACAATTTTTAAGGGTGGTTTTCTTTGTATAACACGGTCTTTATCTACCTGTAATTTTAATGAGTTGATATCGGTACTATCGTAAAAATTTGAGGCGGGTGTATACTTTTTGCGGTCGAAATTCATGTCGGCCAACAGCAGGAAAGACTCTCCGCGCTGCCGTAAGTTATTATTCGATGATTTTACACTTTTTACCAATAGGTCCCCGGCTGCATCGTAATTTTTGCGGTCCAGTTCTATGGTTGCTGCGGCGTAATAAATAATATCGCGATAGTTGATGTATTTATCTTTTTTGGCCATGCTTAACAAGGCATCAATGTTTTGCTGAACATAGTTTTTATCGTCGCCCTTGTTCAGTTTCAGCATGTTCAATCGTGCATACACATCCATAACCGGGTTAGTAGTATGCTTAATGCTGCGGTCGTAAAAGGTTGCTGCAAGGGCATTGTTTTGGCTGCGCTGGTACATCTGAGCAATTAAATATTCCCATCGTGCCTTTTCAGTCTGGTCGTCTGCTTCAACCAAAGCGTTGGAGAGGTAATGGGCAGCACTGTCGTATACATTTTGCTTGTAAAACCAATAAGCCGTTACCTCGTTCAAATCGGTTTGTAAACGTTTTGGAAAGTTTGGGTCGTTCTTTAATATCTCAATTAGACCGGCAGCTTCTGGCAATTCGTTGTGCTCAATGTAAGCACGTATCTGCCAAATGAAACTCTCATTTCTGCTCGGTGGGCGACTGGTTAATTTTTTTACCAGACCTCTTTTTTCTTTGGTAGCAATGCTAAACTCGCCGCTTTCGTTGCTGGAGTTACTTCCAATAGGTATATCATATCCGCCATCTTCTTTTGGCGCAAAGGCAAAGTTTAAATATTGAAGAGACATGGTTGCCGAATCAAGGTCGTTCCTGAACAGGTATGCCTTGCTCATTAGCAGGTACATATTATCTACCCAGTCGCTTCTTAAGTCGTGTAATAAGATACCTGCAGTTGCCTTATAGATAACGGAATCCAATTCGCCTTTATCACGTGAGGTTGTTTCAAGATCGTAGTTGTAAAAAGATAAAAGATCGGCATAGTCATCCTGGAACGACGCTTTAGCTCTGATGATTACATCGTTCAACCGGTTATTGGCATTAAAGTA
>JANPPB010000522.1:0-4636 GCA_031428295.1 Segetibacter sp.
CGCGACATACCATAAGCATTATCGGTTGATACTTCTACATTTTTCTTATTGATGGGTTGATAAAAACTTGGCCAGCCGGTACCGCTTTCAAACTTGGTTTCGCTGGTAAACAATTCCTGTCCGCATCCAACGCATATGTAGTTTCCTTTCTCATGATTGTCCCAATATGCATTGGAGTACGGACGCTCCGTACCTTGTTTACGGGCAACCGTATACTGCTCATCCGTTAGCAATTTTTTCCACTCTGCATCCGTTTTTTTAAAGGCAAATTGCTTTTGTTGTGCCTGCGAGCACGAAAGGGTGGTAAACGAAACCACCAATATCAATAATAAACTTTTCATCATCAGTAAATTTTAGAAATAATATACGCCTTATGTACCTGATAAGATTTTAAAGTATCTGTACTTTTGGTAAACCATCTGTTAAATTAAACGTTACCATTTAAAGCACTTTTTATGGGTATTTTAAGACAAGTTGCAGAATATTTATACATTAAAAAAAGAGATCCCAAAGAGCCTTACACTCCATGGATGAAGTATATGCATGGCATGAACCGCATATCCATTATTATCTTTCTTATAGCTATTGTTATAATAATTACCAGGCTGGTTATTATACCCTTGTTTAGGTAGCATTTTTGGGAAGTGGGCAGTAATACATTGGTTTGGCAGCCGTTGCCCGTCCGAATGATCAGCCGGGCGGACGTTGCACTCTTTTACTGTGCCTCCATCATTCACCTTAAACCGCTTACTTAAAATAGTATCGTTGGAGTCGAAAAATCCTTTTCTACTTTGCAATATTTTTTTAATTAGAGGATATCTATATTTCATTACAGGTTTACAACTTCTGTCCACGGCACAATACCAATCCTGTCGCTTATAGCTTCATTTGCTAAGCCTTTGTGTACTAAAACCGAGTGGCCCATAGGCTGGTTCTTTTGCCAAAAATTCAGGCCACGAAGCATGCCGCTGTTTACTTTGGCTGCTGATTTTATTTCAATGGCTATCGGTTGGCCTTCTCTCTCAGTTATTAAATCCACTTCGTTGCCAATGTTATCCCTGAAATAATACATGCCTTCATTTAGCCCCGCATTAAAGTTATTCTTCTTTATCTCAGTAATCACCCAGTTCTCGAATATAGCTCCATAAGCTCTGTTCTTTTGTAAGGCGGTTAAGCTTTTTATACCCAGTAAATGACACAATAATCCTGTATCATAAAAATAAAGTTTAGGGCTTTTTACAATTCGCTTGTTCATATTATTATGCCATGGTTGCAACAGGTAAATGATGTAACTGTTTTCAAGGAGCCCCAGCCATGCAAGTATTGTTTTGGTATCTACACTTGTTTGTTTGGCCAGTTCATCGCGATTTAATATTTGCCCTGCATAATTGGCACATAAATAAAGAAACCGGGTAAAGGCGGCAAGGTTCGAAATATTTCGCAGCAACCTTACATCTCTTTGTACATAGGTTTGTATATAACTATTCATCCATGTTCCTGCAACTAATTTTTCATTCCATATTTCAGGATAGCCTCCATAAAGAATATGTTTATTTACATCCTCATCATTCAGTTTTGCCTGTACTAATTCAGCATAGCTAAATGGCAGTAACGAAAGGTAGCCTGCACGTCCGGCCAGCGATTGAGACACCTGCTCTTGTAGTAAAAAATTATTGGAGCCGGTAAGTATGTATTGTCCTCTCTTACGGTTGTTGTCTAAAATTTCCTGCAGGTAACGGAAGATATGAGGTACCCTTTGTACTTCATCAAATATGGCCCCGCTTTTATATTGTTGTAAAAATCCATCCGGATTTTGTTCGGCTTCATGCTGCACAGAGGGGTTTTCAAAATTCACATAAGGCTTTCCTTTAAAAAGCTGCCTGCTCAAAGTGGTTTTACCGCTTTGCCGTGGGCCGGTTATACATAATGCCCTGAACTGCGTTAGTGCATGCTTTGCTTCTTTATATATTAGCCGGGTTACCATAGCAAATCCATTTTTGTAAAAATATGTAAAATCTGGAATCGGATTCCATTTTTGTAAAAATTTACAAATATGGAATCGGCATTAAAATCTTTAAAATTTTATTGCTTTGTAAGGCTGTAGAATTAGCATTAAAATTTAGGACAAGGCAGGCCCCTACTGTCCGCAGATTTTTTAATGTAGATAAGCGAAACTTCCATACCTCCACGGCCTTGAGAAGCACTCTTTAAACTGGAGATAGTTGCATCGTAAGTTACTCCCAGCCTGAAATCTGAAAATTCCAAACCTACATAGGGTATAACTGCATCATTCATTCTTAACCAACTGCCTACATAAAGGCTTACCGGTTTTTCTACACTTGCATCGGCAACTACAAACTCCATTGCGCCACCAATAAGAGTTTCTGAGGCTTTCGCCTGTGTGCTATACAAACCGCTTAAGTGCAATTTTGATGTGTAGCCAATAGGAAAGTATCCACCGGCATGAAAAGTAGTTCGTGGGCTTAAAAGAAAAAATGCCCCGGTAAATTGTTGTTTTGGCCGGTTAATGTGGTACATGGAAATACCTGCATAAAAATTGTTTTTATCAGAGCTGCTTCCGGAATACAGTACACCTGCATTCAAATCGAAGTAGGTACTTTTTAGTTGTGTGTTATTAAAAATTTCAGTAGTTACGCCGGTAAAACCAGAAGAGGTTAACTGGTCCTCAAATTTTAAATTGGTAATATCTACCATCATGTTTGAGTACGTGCCCTGGAAAGCAGCACCAATCTGGTGGTAGCCTTCCTCATCTAACCCTTTATGAAAAGCGGTTGAAACCGTGAGGTAATTAAATTTTACTGCGCTATTGGCACTTTGATCGGAGTAACCCATAAATCCCAATCCCCAAGTATCATTCGCTGCAATTCTGTTTTGCATAATGGGTAAATCAACTGAAACGGTTGTTGTGGTAAAAGCCCTGTTGATAGTAGGCCACTGATTCCGGTAGTTGCCTGCAACTCTTAGTTTACCATCAAATTTTCCTGTAAATGCAGGGTTTAGTGTTAGTGGAGAAGCAAAAAACTGGGAGAAGTGTGGATCCTGCGATAACACCTTACCATTTATAAATGCTAAAAAAATACACAGGCAAATTAGGTTACGCATAAATCAGGATAGCTATAATAACACGGACAAATTACTGATTAAAAATGTTGCAACAAAATTGAATTCTTGGCTTTTTACATCTGTGTTTTGGTCCCAAATGCAAGGTCTCCGGCATCGCCCAATCCCGGTACAATGTAGCCTTTCGCAGTCAGTTCATCATCAATATCGCCACACCATATTTTAATGTCGGGCACTTCTCTTAATACATAATCAATACCTACTGTGCAGGCTACTGCTGCCACAAAATGTATCTGTGCGGGCAAACCATCCATTTTAATATATTGAATAGTTTTTACAAGAGAAGAACCGGTTGCCAGCATGGGGTCGGTAATGATGATGGTGCGCCCAACCATTGTGGGGCAACTCATATACTCCAGGTTAATATCGTATGTACCGTCGTGGTGGTGTTTGCGATAGGCCGATACAAACGCATTGTCGGCCTTATCAAAAAAGTTAAGCATGCCATTATGCATGGGCAATCCTGCTCTTAATATGGTTGCTAATACAGGTTGATCGATTAATGATTTACAGGTAGCTATTCCAAGTGGAGTTTGAATTTCTCTATCTTCCCAAAGCAATTCTTTGCTAATCTCGTACGCTGCTACTTCTGCAATTCTTTCAAGGTTTCTTCTAAAACGCATCCGGTCAGTTTGCACCTCCACATTTCTTAATTCTCCTACCCAATTGCTGACGAGGCTGTGATTGTCGCTTAAATTAATGACCATAGTAAAATTGCTATTTCGGGTTGTAAATTGCGACACGAAAAATACAGTAAATCTGCCATCTTGCAGGCTAATTTTAAATAAATCATAATGATTTACAGGGTGATTGGTTTAATGAGTGGCTCCTCTTTAGATGGTTTGGACATAGCGTTTGTTGAGTTTGATGAAAGTGGTGGAAGGTGGAATTACGACATTAAAGCATCGGGTTGCCCGCCTTATAATTCTCAATGGACCGAAAGACTTGCAAATGCTAACAAGTTGACAGCGCTTGATTACATGCTGCTACACGTGGATTATGGAAAATACGTTGCAGAAAAAATAAATGTGTTTATTGAAGAGAATCAGTTGCAACACCAGGTACAGTTAATCTCCTCGCATGGTCATACAGTTTTTCACAATCCTGCTAGGGGCATGAGTGCTCAAATCGGCGATGGTTCAGTAATCGCTGCCCATACAGGTATTAATGTAGTATCCGATTTAAGGGCAATAGATATTGCTTTTGGTGGGCAGGGTGCACCTATTGTACCCATTGGCGAAAAGTTGCTGTTCACCGAATACTCATGTTTTTTAAACCTGGGTGGTATTGCCAATATTTCGTGCAATACCAAAAATGGGTACGTTGCTTTTGATGTTTGTTCTGCCAACAGGATATTGAATTTACTGGCACAAACGGTGGGTAAGGAATATGATGAAGGTGGAAAAATCGCTTCCGGTGGCAAACTGCATGACGGGTTATTAGCTCAGTTAAATAAACTTGATTATTACCAAAGATCTTTCCCAAAATCGCTCGA
>JANPPB010000523.1:0-4603 GCA_031428295.1 Segetibacter sp.
ATTAGAAGAAGCTCCCGAAGCCTACAAACATTTTGATAAGCGTGATAAAGGCTGGACTAAAGTTATTTTGAAGCCGGGTAAAAAAGCCATGCAAAAGAAATAAAAGCCTTCGGTTTATTAAGCAAGCCCTGCTTTTATCAGGTACAATTAGTGCTTGTAGTGCCGGGGTGCCCTTACAAAAGTTTAGTATGGAATAGGGGACCCCGGCATTTTAATATCAGGCATTTGCTAATTGATGTCGTTGAATTATATGTGAGATCCCCAATTCACAATTCACATTCATCTCTCATCTCTCACCTCTAAACTTTATACCTTTCACTTTTCACTTTCTCAATTATTAACTTTTCTCTATTCATTCTTCATTATTCACCTTTTACTTTTTACTTTCCTCAGTGTTTGTCTTTACGTTTTATAACCCCGCCCGATGCTTCTTTAATGGTATTGGCAAAAACAAATGCTTTAGGATCGGTCTGGTAAACGAGGTTTTTTAATTTGCGCAACTCGAGGCGGGTGATTACTGTAAAAATGATATCAACATCATTACTTACCTCAAAATTTCCGGGCAAGAAACCGCGTTCCCCTTTATACACTGTTATGCCCCTGCCCAACTCGTTTACCAGCCTTCGCTTAATCATCTCGCTGTTTTCTGAAATGATGGTTACGCCGGTATATGCCTCTATACCTTCTATAACATAACCGATGGTTTGAGATGCTGCAAAATAAGTGAGGATGGAATACAGCGCCACTTCAAGATCGAATGCTAAAGCAGCCACAGAAAATATAAGGATGTTGAATGCCAAAATAATTTCGCTAATGGTGAAGCTGGTTTTTTTTATGGTATACAATGCCAGTATTTCTGTTCCATCCAGCGCTGCACCTCCACGCATTGCCAGGCCGCTACCTAAACCAAGGAAAAATCCACCAAACACGGCCACCAGCAATTTATCGTGTGTAACACTAATATGCGGAAAAAAGTACAGGCACACACCCAGTAACAAAATGCCTACGGAGGTTTTTAAGACCAGGCTTTTAAAAGATCCGAAGAAATTAACCAACAGTATGGGCAGGTTCAATAAAATGATCAACAAGGACAGGTCGATGCCAAAAAGTTTGTTTACGATAAGAGAGATACCGGTAACGCCGCCATCGTATACCATGTTGGGCTCCAAAAAACCTTTGATACCAAAGGAGGCCGTAACTGCACCTAAAGCAATCATCACCCAATCGCTAACTGCCCTGATGATTTTAGGCTCATGTTCCTTATCGGGAGTCCTTCTGGCATTAAGCAATTGAAGATTTTGCTTCTTTAGCGAAGTGTATTCTTTAATAGCTGAGGTAGTATTGAATTTATGCGCCCCTAAAAATGCAATTTGTTTGTCATGCCAATCTTCGCGATCTCTTACCATACCCAGATGTTTGTACTCGTGGAAGAGTTTATCGGCCGAAGCAAAATAATGACTGGTGCCCAGGTAGCATAAATCCGAATCGCATATAACGGATTGCAAAAGGCTGGTGGGTTGCTGCGGCAATTTGGTGGCTAAAATTAAATCGCACACTGTATCGATCTGCACGTTTTCGTATTCAAATTGAGGTAAAATTTCCCGGGCCATTGCACAGGAATGTTCTTCATGATTGTTGTGGCTTTTTAAAAACCCTGCATCGTGAAACAACGCCGCGGTAAGCAAAAGTTCCTTTTGAGCATCATTAATTTTTTCAGTCTCACATAAATGCTTAGCAACCTCAATTACATCTTTTGTATGTTTTGCATTATGGTATGTAAGGTGAACGGGAAGTTCCTGCTCTAGTTTTACTATTAAAAAGCGATAAGCCTGTTCGTATTGCATGCGCTGCTTTTTGAGTAAGTTTCGAAAATGTCCAGACGAATTGGTGAGGCGAAAAATGGTTGAAACAATTTACTAAAGAACATGATTACGTAATATGAGTCTGCCAACTGCAACCTGTCATTTTTTTCAAATATCATCTTCAAAACAAATGTTGTAAATGCTTTGACTTGCCTTTGACGAATATTACCTTTCGTAAATTAAATATAAATTGTATGAATCCTAATAAAGCCTTGTGGGAAAAAGGTGACTTTACCCGAATAGCCGAATACATGCGTGAAAGCGGTGCTGAATTGATTAAAAGCATTGGCGTAACACCAGGCAGCGATGTGCTGGACCTTGGATGTGGTGATGGAACCACAGCAATACCAATGGCAAAGCTTGGGGCAAATGTTTTAGGGGTTGACATAGCCGACAACCTTGTTGCAGCGGGTAACGAAAGAGTTAAGAAAGAAGGGCTTACCAATTGCAGATTCCAGGTTGGAGATGCTACGGTTTTAAGCGAGTTAAGTGACCAGTCGTTTGACCTGGTAGTAAGCATTTTTGGAGCCATGTTTGCCCCCAAACCATTTGATGTTGCAAAAGAAATGGTACGGGTAACCCGAAAAGGAGGCCGAATAGTGATGGGTAATTGGATACCCGGAGACCCCACGCTTGTAGCCCAAATTTTAAAAACCAGTGCTGCTTATACCCCACCACCACCTGAAGGTTTCATCAGCCCCATGCTTTGGGGTGTTGAAGAAAAGGTTATCGAACGGTTTGAACAGGCAGGCATACCTAAGGAAAACATTCAATTTTTAAGAGACACTTTCACTTTTACCGGGTCGATAAAACCGGCGGAATTGGTTAATATTTTTAAACACTATTACGGACCTACCATGAATGCTTTTGAAGCCGCAGAACAGAATGGTAAAGCCGATGAATTAAAAAGTGAATTGGAAAACCTGTTCAATAGTCAAAATCAAAGCTCCTCAGGTACTTCAATACCTGCTACATTTTTACGAGTTACTGTTAGCGTTTAAAAAAGCTTACAGCTTAATTCGTTGGTAGCTGGATAATGAAAGCTGTGCCTTACCCCCTCCTCCGACCTTGTCGGGAGTTCTTTTGTAATTACTGTTAACTCGCCGCCATGCTCCTTCACAATATCGTAGGTAAACAACAGACCAAGCCCTGTACATTTTCCTGAGGGTTTGGTAATAAAGAACCTTCCTTGGTTTAATAATACTATGGTTCAATATATTTAGCTGCTATAAAAAAGGCAATTACTGATAGAATAAGGCCATACATAAAAACATTGTAAGAAATTTTAAGCAACCTGTATTTTTTCGCTAACACTATACCCTGTTCGTATAAGTTTCTCAATAAAGTTAAATAGAGATCATTCTTTTCGCTCATCATCCTCAGCATAGAAGTACTGTAGTTATTAAAATCCATAGTAAAGAAATTGCCGAAGAAAAGCATATTAATTTTGTTTTCTTTTAAATCGGCTTCGGTAAAGTTCCTTTTTTTAATATTTGGTCTTGTTGCCAAAATAGAAAAGATGATGGTTACAAGACTTACAGTTATCATCAGAATTACAGGAAAAATTAAGTTTCCATATTCTTCTATTTTTCGAACCACAACGCTTAATAACACCGATATAATTATTGCATTTACCGAGATCATAATATTGGCCTTGGCATCGGCCTGGCTGCTTAAATTTTGACTGTTAACAGAGGTGGTTTTAAACATAGTTTCTATTGTCCGCTCCGCACTTTCTTTAGCCTTATTCCTATTCTTAAGCTGCATCTTATTTTGCTCCTTATACTCAACTTCTGGTAGCACAGCTTCTTTCTCAAACATTGTTTCAATGTAATTAGAAGTTAGTGATAACAGTGGATTTTTTTTTCTTAATTTCTCCAGGTTTTCCTGCTTTTTGGTATTTAGCCGGCCTTTGCAATAATCAGTATAAAATTGATGAGATTCCAACAATAGTATAGTATTTCTTTTCCATTCATTCTTATTAATGTTTGCCGTACCTAACAATTCCGCCTCCTTAAACTGAAGTTTATTGTAACTGAAAAAATTTGAAGAGCCTAAGTAAAATGTATTTGCATCCCAAATAATTTGTTCTCCAGGTTGGTCGGGCACAGAAGATATTTTGGTGGCAAGCATGCATTTTTTTATAGCTTCAATGGTATCTATGTCAACACCCGATTTACTAAAAAACTCTTCCGCAATTTTTAAACTTGCTTCTTCAGGATGAAAAATATCCTTGTAATATCCCGCATTCAAAAACCAAACTGCGGCCATTACAATAAAGGAGTCTTTTTCTTCAAGGGTATATTGGTTTACAATTTTAGTGGCAACTGATACTGTGTTTTGAGTAAACAGAAGATTGTGAAACAGCAGCTTTGGATTAGCATGCTTTTGCATGTATTTTGAAATAAAGGCTTCAGCCTGCTTTATCAATAATTCGTAGTCCATAATTAGATGCTAAAATACCGCGCTATAGCAGTAATTTTTTATTTGATATTGAAAGTGAAAAATACAAATACTTAAACTACAACTTCAAAAGTATTATTAGTAAAAGGCAGGCATTAACTCTATTACATGCGCATGTAAACTGATAAGCCTACTTTAGCCCACAGGCAACTTAATAATAAACTCACTTCCCTCACCTTCCTGCGTCTCAACCCTCAATTCTCCTCCATGTGCTTTTATAAAATCATAACTTAAAATCAATCCCAATACAGTTCCCTGCCCTGTTGGTTTGGTGGTAA
>JANPPB010000524.1:0-1849 GCA_031428295.1 Segetibacter sp.
GGTATCGAGACTGCGGAACGTCTTATTTGCGATGTTAACCCATATAATTCTTCTTTAGGAAATTGTTTCGTTAGTATATAAATTTCCTTAACCAGTTCCATCGAAACTTTCCAGGCATCAAGGGTTTTATAATTTGACATAACGGTTATTTTTCATTCAAATTACCACTCATTGACGAACTATTTAGACGTTACCCAAACCATTAACTCATTCAGAAGCCATTTTAATAATTTATTACTTAAACAGTTCCATCACAGACATCCATCCTACTTTTAAAAACAACCACCAACGAACAACCAACAACTATTACGGCACCTGTATACTTCCCAATATCTCCTCTACCAGTTTTTCGCTGGTAATGTTTTCGGCTTCGGCTTCGTAGGTAAGGCCTATCCTGTGGCGCAACACATCTTTGGCTATTGCCTTAACATCGTCTGGAATAACAAAGCCACGCTTGTTCATAAAGGCGTGGGTTTTTGCTGCCAGCGCCAGGTTAATGCTTGCCCTTGGGGAGCCACCATAACTTAGCAATGGTTTCAATTTATCCAGCCGGTATTGCTCAGGAAACCTTGTGGCAAAAACAATATCGATAATGTATTGCTCCACCTTATCATCCATATAAATCTGTCTTACCAGGTTTCTGCCATTTACAATTTCGTTAATGCTAACTACCTGGTTTATTACAGGCAAAGGTTGGCCTTGCACCTGTTGTCTTATAATGGCCTGTTCTTCGTCGCGGGTAGGATAACCTACCACTACTTTCAACATAAACCTGTCCACCTGCGCCTCGGGCAAAGCATAAGTACCCTCTTGCTCCAATGGGTTTTGGGTAGCCAACACTAAAAACGGCTCCTCCAATTTGTGTGTTTCATCGCCTATAGTTACCTGCCTTTCCTGCATAGCTTCCAACAATGCGCTTTGCACTTTTGCAGGGGCACGGTTAATTTCATCAGCTAAAATAAAATTGGCAAAAATGGGACCCCTACGTATTAAAAACTCGTTACGTTGCTGGTTGTAAATCATGGTACCTATAACATCGGCTGGCAACAAATCGGGGGTAAACTGTATGCGGCTAAATTTAGCATGAACGGCCTGTGCTAAGGATTTTATGGTGAGCGTTTTAGCCAGGCCGGGAACCCCCTCTAATAAAACGTGACCATTACTTAATAAACCAATCAGCAACCTGTCTACCATGTACGTTTGGCCAACCACCACTTTGCTTAACTCGGAGCGCAAGCGATCAACAAATAATGCAGCATGCTGAATTTTTTCGTTTATGATCCTGATATCTTCTGCCGTTTGCATTTAAAATTTTTAGGCGGTGAAAATAAAACTAAGGCCATGAAATCTCATGGCCTTTATTACAAATTTTTATATAAACTGTTAATTTAGGATGCTGTATTTCGTTGATTTTGGCGCTTTTGATCGTTTTTTACCTTGTTCCAATATTTCCTGTTTACAATAAGCATTCCAAAACTTTCTCCATGTTCTTTCTCAATATGTTTGTGGTGCATTTTATGTGCCCAACGCACTACACGGATGAAAGTATTACTGCTACGGGTAAAAATTTTGAAACGCTGGTGAATAATAATGTCGTGAACAATAAAGTACGCCATGCCATAAGCGGCTATGCCTGCCCCAATGCTTACAATTACATAAGCCCCGTACATGCTGCCCAGCATGATACATAACCAGCTTGGTATGGCAAATATTAAAAAGAACGCATCGTTTTTTTCAAAAAAGCCAGGGCGCTTGCGGTGATGATCTTCGTGCAGGTACCACAGCCATTTGTGCATAACATACTTGTGCATAGCCCAGGCAATAAACTCCATTACAAAAAAGGTGGCTA
>JANPPB010000525.1:0-4854 GCA_031428295.1 Segetibacter sp.
TGAAGAACTTTTGTTAAACTGGAGCGCCAGCCCTGACCAATGGACCGGCATTTGAAAAAAATCTGTATCATTATAAAAAGAAATATCAAATGAAAAAACTATTGGTTGTAATGGTAGCCATACTATCGCTAACTGCCGTGAAATCTCAAAATAAAAGGGCAGAGTGGGCCACTATTACAACTCCAAACCTTCGTTGCTGGGAATGTAAAAAACGTTTAGAGGACTACATGGGCAGAGAAATTGCCCAAACAGGAAGTGGCATTATAAAAATGCAGATTAACCTTATTAGCGGCACCACAAGGGTACAATACTGGCCCGATCGTGTAAACGTAAATTATATTCAAACTGCTTTTAATAATGCTGGTTTTGATGCCGACACAACAAAAGCAACAGAAGATGCTTACAAATTGTTGCCCCCGGCCTGTAAAAGAAACGAAGAGGGAGGAGGACCTAAAAAGGGCAAACCTTGTCATCTGGAACCATATAAAAACTAAATTTTCGTTTTTTGGAAAAGAGCCCATGGTAACCCATGGGTTTTTTTATGTGCCGTATTTTGTAAGATTATTATGGTTGAACCAGGTTTTGAAACGAGTATTAAAACAGGTCCACCTTATGCCTGCCTTCGTAATTGAAAGGCACATTCACAAAAATTCCTCCCTTTCCAACTCGTGTTGAACCCTTAGCTCCAACCAACACTTCGCGGCTAAAAAGCACGTTTACTGAGTTTTTTAAAATATTACGCATGTCAACTTCCATGGTTGCCGGCAGACTAAATTCTGAATTTCTGCTGATGTGCATGATGGTGTCCAGGCTGAATTTGCCGACAAAATTATTGTCGAGGTAAAGGTCGCAGTCCACCTTTTTTAAATCAACCCCAAAACTATTTGGGTTAAAATATACCAAATCCATTGAGATGTTAGACCTGTCAAATCCCCAATTATTTACCTTAAAATTTTTAAGATCCCGATATTCAAATCCCTGTGGTTTAGAGCATGAGGCAAACACAATGGTTAATAAGCTTAGAAAGGAGAGGTATTTGAGCATTATTTTTTATTGCAAAATAAATGAAATTTAAAGGGCTAAAAACATTATTTTGGTTGCTAAAAACATTAGATTTTGTGAGGATTTAAGGTTAGCCAAAGAAAATTATTGCAAGCAATTATTTTTAGTTTACAAACTATGTTATTATAAATTGTAAATCAATTAATTATATGAGTTATATAAAATTTATTTTAGTTAGAGTTAGGTAATTATACTAAGATTAATCTCTTTGTTGTAAATTTTTATTTCATCAGTATTTTAATATGAATTAATGAAAATTATTATTGAAAATCAATACTTTCCAACTATAGATTGGTTTAAAATATCAAGGTTAAATTCAAATTATAAAATAGACATATATGAAAACTTCAGAAAAATGAGTTTTCGCAATCGGTGCCTTATTTCAGGAAGTAATGGATTGATAAATTTGACCGTTCCCCTGAAAAAAGGACGTGAGCAAAAGACAATAATATCAGCAATTAAAATGGATGATAGTAAAAACTGGCGGGCTCAACATTGGAAGGCAATCGTGTCATCGTATAGCCGATCGCCTTTTTTTGAATTTTATGGAGAAGAGGTCAAAAGGCTCATCTTTGCCCCCAATCAATATTTGTTTGACCATAACTTAAAAATCGTGGAGTGGATTAATTCAGTTTTAAAACTGGGTATCTCAATAGGTTTTACTGAAAGCTATCAAAAGGAATATGCAGCTTCTGAGGCATTGGAATATCGCGACAGGTGGTTACCTAAAAACTATGCTCGGGAAGAAAAAGCGTGGAAACCAAAATACACCCAGGTATTTGAAGATAAGTTTGGTTTTCTGCCAAACCTGAGCGTATTGGATCTGTTGTTTTGTAAGGGCAGTTTGTAAATTATTGCAAGCATCAAATTGAGCGATTTTCAGGTCTGTATAGTATCATACTTAAAAAACATTAATTCCTTAAAATAAAGGTCTATCTCAATGATTTTAAGTTAGTGTTTAAACCTATTTTTAAAAAATGAAAGGGAAATTGTACCCGTTGCTATTTGGAATAGTTTGTTGCCTTAACACCCAGGCACAGCAAAGGCCACATTACACTCAATATGTATTAAATAATTACATCATCAATCCTGCTGTAGCCGGTATTGAAAATTATACAGATGTAAAAATTAGTCACAGGCAACAGTGGGTTGGTTTGCAGGACGCCCCCGTTACCACTTATTTAACCATACAGGCACCTTTAAAAAAAAGTGATTACAGTAAGCCCAGTGCTACCGGTTTTCATACTTCGGGTGCAAACCCCAGGGGTACCGCCTATTGGCAGGATTATACAAAGGCTGAGCCACATGCCGGTGTAGGATTGACTATTATTAATGACCGGACTGGACCACTGAACCGTTTTGCAGCTTATGGAACCTACGCTTACCATTTAGGCTTAAACGAAAGAACGAGCATAGCAGTAGGCGTTTCAGCCGGAGTACAGAATATGACACTTAATGCCAGTAAGCTTGATTTCGGTACTCAATTTCCAATTGATCCTGCAGTTGCAGGTAGTGGATACCTTAATAAGTTAAGTCCTGACATAAATATGGGTGTATGGTTATATTCGGCTGATTATTTTGTGGGCCTGGCAGCGCAGCAAATTATACCTTCTAAATTAAAATTTAGTGCTGATACACTTACTTTATCAAACGGTAGATTAGTACCTCACTTATTTTTAACGGCCGGTTACCGCCTTCAGCTAACTGATGACATTTCGTTTTTGCCCTCAACTATGTTGCGGTATGTGGCTCCATCGCCTTTGGGTGTAGATGTGAATGCAAAACTTCAATACCAGGATTTATTATGGGTGGGTGCCAGCTATCGGTATAAAGATGGATATGCCGGAATGGTTGGGCTGAATATAAGCAATGCCTTAAATGTGGGCTATTCGTACGACATTACTACCTCACGTTTAAATACCGTAAGCAGGGGAACCCATGAAATTGTTGTAGGATTTTTATTAGGAAACAAGTATGGGGATTGGTGCCCACGAAATCTTTGGTAAACGGGCAACTCTGTTAAACCCGTCTTTATATCCTGGTACGCTTAATAATTTTCTTTACTTTTTTGTTTTCGCCCCTGGCTGAAAGAGCAATGTGTATTTCAATTACTTCCTCTGGTGATTCGTTTATTTCCACATTACCTTTTTCCAGATCATTCTCCTGATGTTCAATTCTTTTAACACCGGTAGTCAAATTTGGGTTCTCCCTGTAATCATACGAAAAAATGTGTGCTGGTTCCCTATTTGGTGCATAAAGTATCACCTCTGGTATATCCTGAACCTTCCAGTTGTTATATTGGGCTGCAGCTTCTCTTTTGGCAGCAACCCCCTGCAATTGTGCATTCAGTTGCTGGTTAATTGCGGCCAACGTTTTCTCGTTAAATATTTTCTTAAAATAAGTTTCAGCAGAATCCTGCAACAAACGAATATGCAATTGCTTATTCTGGTTCTTATTTTTAGTTGTAATAGTAATGGAGGCTTTTAAAGATTTCAGGGCCTTGCGTACTTCCTGTTTAGCCTGGTTGTTTTCATGCATGCTTTCCAAAGCATTAATCGGTAATTGCTTCAAATATTTTTCTACTTCTTTTACCTGGTAGTCAAGTTTATTTAACTGGACATTAAAGTTTTCAAAAACAGCCTCATTAATTTTTGCTCCGAAGGGTGATTGTGCGTCAACCTCATTATTGGCTATTGCAACAGCGGGTGAAATTTCTTCAGCGTCAATAGCCGACGCTGTTACTTCGGCTGCTACCTTATTGATTGACTCCTGCTGAATTTGCATGGTATTAAAAGCCGGGAGTGCAATCTTAAATACTGAAACTTCTTTGCTTGAATTATTTGGGGGTATTTGCAATGCACCTTGAGGCGCTGTACGTGTTTTTTCAACCAGAAAAAATACCGGGTTAAAAAATGGGTTATCAATTTTTGCAGCCATCGGTTCGGGTACAAATAATTGATTGTTGTTTTTTTCCAAGGCAAGATTTTGTTGCTTGCTTCGCGGAGTAATCCATGCCATCACACTCATCAAACCTGCTAAGGCCAATAGGGTGACCAATTGGTTTCTATAATTAAACGTGCGATCCTTTTTTTCAATCATTCTTTTAACTCTTATTAGCAACGATTGTTTTTGATCCACCGCATTCATAGTTAAAGTGTTTACCGGATTTCTCTCAATAGTTGCCAGTGACAATAAAGCCTTTGCATAATTTGAGGCGTTGTATTCAAACTGCAACACCCAATCATCACAACTATTTTCCCTTTCTCTTTTAATATGCCTGCTAATCAATTGCATAAAGGGGTTAAAGAATAGGACCGCTTCTATTATTGAAAGCACGAGGTTGATCAAATAATCAGACCTTTTTATATGCGCTAACTCGTGAAGCAACACTGCCTCTACCTGTTCACAACTCAAATTGTTAAGCGAAGCGAATGGAATTAGAATGATTGGCTTTAAATATCCAACGGTTAACGGGCTTTTTATATGATGACTTAAAAACACGCTTACGCTACGCTTAATACCCAATCGGTGGCTTAGTTTTTCAATAAATAATCTAAACTGTACATCAATCTTGTCTAATCCATTAACCCGTAATGCTCTGCTAAGCCTGAAGGCATCAATCCATTTTATAATTAGGAAGAAAGAAATGACCAGGTATGCCACTGATAAATAGGGGAGAAACACTTCGGTACGTAAAAAGCCTAAAAGTATACGGTCTTTTAAGGATCCGGTATAAGACATTTGACCAAAAGATACAAGGCCACCATTGAATACCGAACCTGTATTAGCCAG
>JANPPB010000526.1:0-2762 GCA_031428295.1 Segetibacter sp.
ATTGCTTTTAGCACCACCAGCAGCGAGGCAGTGTTTCCTAAATTAACTGAAGAGTTGGAGCGTTTTGGCTGTAAAGACAAAATAGTTGCCTTCATTTTACCATTGGGCTACAGCTTTAACCTTGATGGAAGCATGATGTACATGACCTTTGCCAGTTTGGCTATTGCTCAGGCTTATGGTATTCATATAGATTTAGGTACACAATTAACCATGCTGCTTGTTTTAATGCTAACCAGTAAGGGTATTGCAGGGGTGCCCCGGGCATCGCTGGTAGTGGTTGCTGCAACCTGTTCTATGTTTGGTATACCCCCCGAAGGCATAGCGCTGATTTTACCGATTGATCATTTTTGCGATATGTTTAGAACAGCTACAAATGTGCTGGGTAATGCATTGGCAACAAGTGCAGTAAGCAAGTGGGAAAATTCGTTGGAGCATTAATTCAAATGAGTTGTTCTAATTTTCGTCTTATTAATGGTTTTATTTTAAAGATACATTTACCAGTTACAGATTTTCAGCTATGATAGATTTGTTATTCATCCAGTTTAAAGATTTGTTGAACCCCGAATTCTACATTCAGAATGGTGGTTATTTTTTGGTGCTTTTTATAGTTTTCGCAGAAACAGGTTTGTTTGCCGGATTTTTTTTACCGGGAGATAGCCTCCTGTTTGTTGCAGGAATTTACAGCCTTGAGTTGGTGAAAGCAGTAATACCCACCAACAGCGAATATTTCTCCTTATTCTTTTTATTAGTCACTATTTCCCTGGCCGGTATTCTTGGCAATACAGTTGGTTACTGGTTTGGTAAAAAGAGTGGACCGTTTTTATTTCATAGAAAAGATACTTTCTTCTTCAAGAAAAAATATTTGTTCCAGGCAAAAGAATTTTATGAAATGCATGGGGGAAGCGCTATAGTGTTTGCCCGCTTTTTGCCCATTGTACGAACCTTTGCACCCATTGTTGGGGGC
This sequence comes from Segetibacter sp., assembly GCA_031428295.1. GTDB lineage: Bacteria > Bacteroidota > Bacteroidia > Chitinophagales > Chitinophagaceae > Segetibacter. The sequence goes on from JANPPB010000526.1 coordinate 965, forward strand.
ATAGTACAAATGGACCCAAAGAAGTTTGCGTTTTACAATGTGGTGGGCTGTGTAGCCTGGGTTTTTAGTATGTTGTTTGCCGGGCATTTCCTGTATGCTTTCTGCCGCGATCAATTTGGGTTCGATCTTAAAAAACACCTCGAAATAATTGTGCTCTGCATTATTTTGGTTACAACACTTCCGGTTATTTTTAAAATGGTGTTTGGTAAATCAAAAACGCCTGACGCTCCAAAGCCCCAATAAATTTACATGGATAAACGTTCTTACGGCATTTTCTCAATACCGGTAATCGTTGGTGCTCTTGGTTATTTTGTTGATATATACGACCTGCTATTGTTTGGCATCATACGTAAGTCAAGTTTAGCATCTTTAGGATTAACGCCTGCCGAAGTATTAACCCAGGGAGAATTTATTATTAGTGTCCAGATGATTGGCCTTATGCTCGGCGGTATTTTATGGGGTGTTATTGGAGATAAAAAGGGAAGATTAAGTGTATTGTTTGGCTCTATCCTTTTATACTCCCTCGCCAACATAGCTAATGGAATGGTACAGACTGTTGAACAGTATGCCTTGCTTAGGTTTATAGCGGGTGTGGGTTTGGCAGGCGAGTTGGGTGCAGGTATAACGCTTGTGTCAGAGATGCTATCAAAAGAGAAACGAGGAATAGGAACTTCTATGGTTGCAGGTATAGGGCTTACAGGGGCAGTTGTAGCCTATTTTATTTCTAAAGAATTTGATTGGCGTGTTTGTTATTACATAGGTGGAGGAATGGGTTTTCTCCTGTTATTATTACGGGTGAGTGTTTTTGAAAGTGGCATGTTTAAAGAGGTAAAAGATATGAAGGTGAGCAAGGGTAATTTCTTTGCTTTCTTCACCAACAAACACCGCTTCTTTACTTATATAAAATGTATTTTAATTGGTTTGCCAACATGGTTTGTTATTGGAGTATTGGTTACTTTTTCTGATAAGTTTGGACTTGAATTTGGCATAAAGGATGTTATTGAACCCGGTAAGGCAATCATGTTTGCTTATGTGGGTATATCCCTGGGCGATGTAACGATTGGTTTGGTAAGCCAGTGGTTAAAAAGCAGAAAGAAAGCCCTGTATATTTTTTATTTACTTACAATGGTGTTTATGGCCCTCTTCTTTTCGCAAAGCGGCGGTAGTAGTTCAAACATGTACCTCATTTGCGGAGGCCTGGGTTTTGCTACCGGGTTCTGGGCCATTTTTGTAACCATTGCTGCGGAGCAGTTTGGTACCAACTTAAGGGCCACCGCTGCCACAACGGTGCCTAACATGGTTCGGGGTGCTTTGCCATTAATTATTCTATTGTTTAAGTGGCTTCGCGAAAATACCAACTATATAACCGGAGGTATCATAACCGGAGCACTCATCATGGTCATAACATGGATAGCCGCTTATTACACCAAAGAAACTTTTGGCAAAGACTTACAGTACATTGAAAAGATATGATGGACATAGCTGTTTCTATCCAACCGGAAATTGTTCCGGCACTGACTGTAACAAAGCCGGTTAAAGTACTCATCATCCGGTTTTCATCTATTGGAGATATTGTTTTAACAACGCCTGTCATCCGGTGCGTAAAGAAACAATTGCCCGGTGCAGAAGTACATTACTTAACAAAGTTTGGCTTCAGAAGTATTCTCGAAAACAATCCATACATAGATAAACTGCATTTGCTAAAAGATAACCTGAATGAACTTTTGCCAACTTTAGTAAGCGAGGAATTTAATTATGTCATCGACTTGCATCATAATGTAAGAACGTTGAAGGTGAA
>JANPPB010000527.1:0-30229 GCA_031428295.1 Segetibacter sp.
GCACCAACTCCTTTTTCGGGAATGATAATAGCCTGCACACCGCAGCACAAAGCAGTCCGGGCTATTGCTCCTATATTTCGTACGTCTGTAATGCCATCCAATAACAAAAACAACGGGATGTGGCCTTGTTCTACCGTAAAACTTATGACCTGTTGAAGATCCTGGTATTGAACTTTGGCCTTGACTGCTATACAACCTTCGTGGTTACTAACGTTGAAACTGTTGAGTTTGTCGACCGGCACTTTGTTAATGGGTACCAGGTATTGCAGCGCCAATTGTTTTATTTCTTCGATCACTTCGCCATGAACGGTAGACGACATGTAAATTCTTTCGAGTTGCAATCCCTGTTGCATAGCAGCAATTACCTCCTGCCTTCCTATTACCAGGGTATTTTTCTTAGGGCGTGATTGCTGGCGTGATTGTCTGAAATTATTCAAGGCGGAAAAAATTAGTTTAAGTTGTAATTGAAGTTTGTATTCTGAATGGTAAATAGCATTTTAGAGAAAGCTTCACCGGATAATAGCAATCTATTTAATACTCAAAAAGCCTTTTAAGTTTAGTCTGAACTTCCTCGATAGTTGTTAACGGCAATTCACCTAATATTCGCAGTATTAGCCTTTCTGGTATCGTAACCAATCGATGTAAACGAATAGCTGAGTTTACTTTCAAACCTGTCAACGTTAAACCCGGGTCATTTAATAAAAGTAATATATCAGAAGGTTCGATTTTAGCAGACAGGTTGCTGGTTATAAAAGCACAAATAACATGGTTATATATTCCGATACTATTTGTCAGGCAGACGGCAGGTCTTAATTTAGAAGATGATAGGTCATCAAATGGAAAGGGCACCAATACAACTTTATATTTCATTTATGATTGGGTTTGCCATCTTCAATAGTGTACAGATCTTCGCATTCGTCCTTTAGAAAATCGAATACTTCATTTTTACCAATGCTCCCCAGCCAGGTATTATCATTATCAAAATCATCCTCAACAAGAATTAAAACCCTAACCTTTTTATTTTGAAGTTGATTGCCCGTCTGCACAACCAAAAGCCCCTCTTCATCTACTGTGACAGTTTTTTCAAACGCAATCATAAAATTCTTTTTTACAAGTTACAAAAAAACCTCCAGTGTTTTCGCTGGAGGTTCTGCAATCAATGCGTTATGATTTATAATGAAAACGCTTTTTTCACCTTGCTTACATAGTCCAGTTTCTCCCATGTAAACAACTCAACTTTTACAGTTTTGATTTTACCATTGGGCATCATAAATTCTTTAACCTTTATCTCCGGCTGGCGGCCCATGTGTCCGTATGCTGCTGTTTCGCTATAGATTGGCGTTCTAAGTTTTAAGCGCTGCTCAATAAAGTAAGGACGCATATCGAAAATACCGGCAACAACATTTCCAATCTCGCCATCAGTCATTTCCACCTTGGCAGTACCATAAGTATTAACGTTGATGCTGGTTGGTTGGGCTACCCCAATTGCATAAGAAACCTGCACCAAAACTTCTTCGCAAAGTCCTGCAGCTACAAGGTTTTTAGCTATGTGACGGGTAGCATAGGCAGCACTACGATCAACTTTACTTGGATCTTTACCACTAAATGCACCACCACCATGTGCACCTTTACCACCATAAGTATCTACAATAATCTTACGGCCTGTAAGACCAGTATCGCCATGTGGCCCACCAATTACAAACTTGCCAGTTGGGTTTATGTGATACTTGATGTTATTGTTAAAAAGCTTTGCGTATTTCTTGTATTTAGACTTAACTCTTGGTATTAAAATATTGATAATATCGGACTTAATCTTCTCCAACATTTTTTCTTCCTTATCAAAGTCGTCGTGTTGTGTGGATACTACAATTGCGTCTATACGAACCGGTTTGTTGTTGTCATCATACTCCAGCGTAACCTGGCTTTTAGCATCCGGCCGTAAGTATTTTATTTGTTTATTCTCCCTGCGTAGAGCAGCAAGCTCAATTAATAACTTGTGAGCAAGGTCTAATGCCAAAGGCATAAAATCTTCAGTCTCATTGGTAGCATATCCAAACATCATACCCTGGTCGCCGGCGCCTTGCTCCTCTTTGTTAACCTTATCTACACCCTGATTAATGTCTGATGATTGCTCGTGAATTGCAGATAGTATACCGCAGCTATTTGCTTCAAACATATACTCGCTTTTGGTATAACCGATCTTACGGATTACACCTCTTGCTATTTCCTGTACATCCAGATAGGCTTTGCTTTTAACCTCTCCTGCCAGAATAACCTGGCCGGTAGTCACCAGTGTTTCGCAGGCAACTTTACTTTGCGGATCGAATGCTAAAAAATTATCAATTAATGCATCACTAATCTGATCGGCAATTTTATCAGGATGCCCTTCAGAAACACTTTCGGAGGTAAACAAATAGGCCATAAATCAGTTATATTAATTTTTAAAAAATGCAAATATAGGGGACTGGTCTTAATTATAATTCAGAGTAAATTATTCGCAGACGCATACGTTGTTGCGACCGTACTGAACCTCCAAAAACTCTAACTCTTCCGTTGGCTATTATATTGGCGTTACCCGGTGATATGTATACAGGTGCAGCATTTGTTATAATTGGGTAAGGAGGCTTGTAATAAAGAGAGTCATTAGAAGAAGCTGAAAGGCGCATTACATAACTGGAGTCGTGCCGGGTAACTATACCCTGAACGTACCTGGTTAGGGTGAAAGTATAGGCATTCACCTTTCCGATACCCGGTAATTCTTTATTGTCTCTAAACCCCCCAAAACTAGTTATGTTAGCACCACCCTGGGTTACTTCATAATCGTTGGGTATGTTTATTTTGCGCTTATTAGTACTGTCATAAGATGAGAGCAAAACAAAACGGGGTGCTGCAAAAATGCGATCAGTCAAAGGATCAAAAGGCGCCTGGTACACCATAAGTTCTGCACGGTGTATTAAAGTATTTCTAAACCTGGATAAGTTGGGCACTTTTACAGTTACGAAAGTGCCGGGTGACGTTTGTATGAAAGCCAGACTGTCGCTATTACCTGTCTTTAAAAAATTGGCTACCTGGGCTCCGGATCTAATTCTGTGTATTGTGTTTGCACTTGCTGAAGTTTGTGGCGCACCCGAAGCATTAAATCTAAAATAAGATACCGTCGTATCTCTTTTAGTTGAAGCATCAACCCTGGTACTGTAATACAACGAAAGCTTTGTATTGGTATCAGTAAGACTTACACGTATCAAAGCATTTCCTGAGGATTGCGAAGGAACAATTGCAAATCCCGCAAACTTATCTCTAAAAGCGGAATCAGTTTTATATGCATTCAGTGAATCGTAATTCTTAATCAACCGGGTAGCAAAGCTATTATCTAATTTTATTCGGATCTGGTTCTTGGCATTTTCAAACCCATAATTTACAGAGTCATCAAACTTAGTAATATCGACTGTTTTAGAGCCAATAACTGAGAATGGAGTAATCGTTGTATCGGTCGGGTAAGCACGATTGTAGGCAAGCTTATTGTTCAACTCGTACACCTTCCATGATTGAGGAATGGTGGAGTCTCCATAAAGACCCTTATAGCTTAAAACAAGTACTGCAGAGTCAACAACCAGGCTATCTTTTTTACCAGTAAAAGCAAAAGGATAAGTAGTTGGTTTTAACTCAAAAAAAAGAGAGGCGTTTGTTGAACCAAATAAAGGGTCATTACTGATAGTTCCTACAATGTGTTCATCCGACTTGTATACCCGGGATATTTCATCGTCGATAAAAGTGTTGGTAACTACATCAAAAAAAGTATCTTTTACGTTAACGCCATCTATTGGAGGGATCAAGCCATTTCCGATATCTGTTGTTTCGATTTTTGTGCAAGAATAAAAAAAAATAAGAAGGGAGAGAACTACAAAAATGGGCTTGCGCATCACCTAAAATAAGATTGAAAAAGAGGATTTATTACTTGGAAGCAAGGTCGTTATACAATTCTAAATACTCTGTTAAATCAGTATCCCATCCCTTAAACGGTATCACCTTTTTACCCTTGACTTTACTGAATTCTTCTACCAGTTTTTTGTCGGTATTTTCAGCGCCAAAAGTAATTGCATCAGCATAAGTAGCACCTCCACGCTGAAGCGCATAATTGGTAGCTTCTTTAAAAATATCAAGGTCTTTTTCTTTTAGACTGGCATGTATAATAGCCTGTTTAGAAAAATCTGATCCAAGGTTTTCGGAGAAAGTATTGGTTCCTAAAGTATAGATGACTTTGCTGTTAACAAATACAGGTTCTTTCTTATAAACTGTTTTAAGGTATAAAGGAACGAGGCCGGTCATCCATCCACTGCAATGAATAATGTCAGGAGGCCATCCAAATTTCTTAACCGTTTCAAGTGCTCCTTTGCAGAAGAAAATTGTTCTCAAGCCGTTATCATCATACCACTTTTCGCTTTCATCGTTAAAGACAAACTTTCTTTTAAAAAAGTCTTCGTTATCTAAAAAATAAACCTGCAGTCTGGCATTGGGCAAAGAGGCTACTTTAATCTGCAAGGGATAATCATCATTATCAACACTTACATTAATTCCTGATAATCTAACTACCTCATGAAGGCGATGTCTTCTCTCGTTAATAGTGCCAAACCTTGGCATAATGCACCTCACTTCCAATCCGGTATCATTACTCTTTATTGCCAGCTTATTTACGATCTCTGCAAATTCGGTAAGCTCCAGGTATGGAGACATTTCGTTGGCAATAAATAAAATTCTTTTCTTTGTTGACATTATTCCGATAGGTTTACACGTTAGCCCTTAAAAATAAGTTGGCGAAGGTAAGAAATTTAATCTGAAACTAACGTATGTAAGTCTTTTTGTCTAACAAACACTTGCTCCATGATCATTTTTAAAGAAAGTGCTGCCCTTGTAAAATACCTGGCTACGCAAAAAGATAAGGGACAAATAGTAGGCTTTGTGCCAACAATGGGTGCATTACATAATGGTCACACATCGTTAATTGCTCTTTCAAAAAAAAACACGGATATTACTGTTTGCAGCATCTTTATTAATCCTACCCAATTCAATAATCCTGAAGATTTTAAAAAGTACCCGATCACGCTGGGTTCCGATATTGTTCAATTGGAAAAAGCTGGTTGTGATGTTCTTTTTATTCCGCCGGTAACCGAAATTTACCCCAACGGATTTCAAAACCCAATCAAATATAATTTAGGTGAGATTGAATTTTTACTGGAGGGAGCCCACCGCCCCGGGCACTTCCAGGGCGTATGCCAGGTGGTAGAGCAACTGCTTTGCATTGTTGAGCCTGACACCTTGTTCCTTGGTCAGAAAGATTTTCAACAAACTCTGGTCATAAAAAAGATGATAGCATTGAAGGCAATTAATGTAAGTGTTGTGGTTGGACCTACTGAAAGATTGTTGACAGGATTAGCCATGAGCAGCAGAAATATGCGCCTCACAAACGACCAGGTTGAAAAGGCTTCCGCTATTTTCCAAATGCTGATTTATATAAAGCAGCAAATAACATTGCAGCCAATTACACAACTGGAAGATTATGCAACCAGGTACCTACTCAGTAATGGCTTTGATTCGGTTGACTACGTCTCAGTTGTAAGTGTGCCAGATTTGAAACCTATTATTACACTTCGGCAGCACAAGCAATTAATTTTGGTAATAGCAGCAACAATTGGTGGCGTAAGACTCATAGACAATATGATGATGGCTTAATCTACAATAGAGAAAGGTAAAATGCCTCTTCTGCAATTGCCTTTACATTAAATTGCATACTCACAAAGGCCCTATGCAAAAGAAAATCCTGAATATTTTAAAATACGTTTTATTCCTTGGATTGGGCGTATTTCTGGTATGGTGGAGTTTGCATAAAATTCCTGATAAAAACTGGCCATTTTTTAAACAGGCAATTTTAAGTGCAAAATATTGGATCATTATTCCGGTTTTTTTTATACTGATAACCAGCCATATTCTTAGGGCATACAGGTGGCGTATGTTGATGTATCCACTTGGGTATAAACCCACTTTTGCAAATACATTTTTTGCTGTAATGATTGGGTACCTGGCCAACATGGCGGTACCCCGCCTGGGTGAAGTTTTAAAATGTACCATACTGGCCCGCTACGAAAAAGTACCTGCCGATAAACTTGTGGGAACCATTGTTGCTGAACGAGCCTTTGATATTCTTTTTTTGTTATTAGTATTTCTATTGGCATTCATCTTTCAATACGACATCGTATCGCATTACTCCTCGGCACTATTTAAAAAGGCTTTTGCATCTGGTAATGGGTCCATTTCAGTTTTAAAAATATTTGCAGTGGTGCTGGGGGTAGTATTTGTGCTTGCATTCATTCGTGCATGGTTTAACCGCAACCGGCATTTAAGCTTTATAGTGTCGATAAAACAAGTGCTTAAAGGCGTATGGCAAGGTCTTGTTAGTGTAAAACATCTGCATCATAAATGGCCTTTTTTACTGGCAAGTATTGGCATTTGGTCTTTATACATTGCAGGTACGTGGCTGGGGTTTTATGCTACAGCAGGCACAGAACATCTGGGCGTTGATGTTGCCATTGCTGCCCTTGCATTTGGTAGTGTGGGAATGATTTTAACCCCGGGTGGCTTTGGTTCTTATGCAATTTTTATTGCCCTGATATTAGAGAAGAATCATGTGACCCGGGAAATAGCCCTGGCTAATGGAAACCTGCAATGGTTTGCCCAATTTCTTATCGTTCTTTTAGTGGGATTTTTGTCATTGCTCTTACTTCCATACTTTAATAAACATTTAAAAGTACATGCGTCAAACCAGCATCATACCCCACAAGATTTACCAATTAGCTGATTTAAAAACTGAAGTTACCCGGTGGAAGTTCATAGGCAAAACCATCGCTTTTACCAACGGTTGTTTCGATATTTTACATGAAGGGCATATTGCTTCTTTGTCGCAGGCTGCTAACGAAGCCGACATGTTGATTGTGGCAGTTAACAGCGATGCAAGTACCAGAAGATTAAAAGGTGAAACCAGGCCCATAAACAACGAAAACAGTCGATCGCTGCTTTTAGCCAGTTTAATAATGGTAGATGCAGTGGTGATTTTTGAAGAGGATACTCCTCTAAATTTAATAACTACTTTAAAACCCGATGTGTTGGTAAAAGGTGGCGACTATACAATTGAGCAAATTGTGGGTGCCAAAGAAGTAATTGCGTCAGGTGGCAAGGTGGTTATTAACCCCATTGTACCCGGATTTTCAACCACGGGATTAATTGATAAAATTATACGGCTGTAATGGCTACAATAAATTTTTAAACTGGAGATGCATTAACCTGATTATTGATGCTATGAATTATCCATAGCGCATGAGACAATCTCTATCATAAGCCCCCGGAAAAACTTTAATGCTTCATGCTAATTACGTATCTGCCCTCTTATTTTTCCTGCAGGAAATAGTTGTGAGTGGGCATTTACATATAAGCGGCTATCGTTTATAATAGTATTAAAAGTTGCCAGGTCAAGGGCAAACATTTTACTCACTCCAAAATCAGCAGTTGACGATGCAAGGCCAATAATAACGGGGCCGTTTAAGCCAATGGCGCCTCTGTGAATATGTGCCATAGTGAAATCATCATTGGGCTCATTGTTGGTTATAGTTATCCTGCTGAACAATTTGCGATCGGGTGTCATTCTCAGCCAGGTTTGCCCTACCGCCGAGGTTGGAGATGGAGGTACTTCTTTTGCCCCGGTTAAAGTAATATCGGCAGTAAACTGAATGCGCATGTTTAATTGGCCACGGGCAAGACCGTTTGGCTGCTGTACGCTCTTTAACTCCAGGTAAAGCATGTTATTATCGTTCAGGAGACTATCCACCAATGTTTGCCTTACCCCTGTTACTACCCCGTAAGCGAACCCGCCCAGCGCATTCGAACCAGGAAATTTTGAGGTTGGTGTTAGATCGAGCACCACATTACCATTGGTTACCGGGTCACCGCTTTTTAATTGCACCCCAGACAACACATCGTTGTTCGATAAGGTCTTTAGGGTCAGCTCGTATTTTATGGAGTTGTCGGAAAACAATTGAAAATTTACAGTACCTGTATCGGAACGATTTGCAATACCGGGAAGCATGTTTTTGGCTTTAATGCCTACACTCCATTCTTTTATTACTTCAGATTCGTTTACAGCAAGATTTTCCTTTGAACAGGAAAATGCTATTACTACAACACTACTTAGCATTAAAAACAGGTACTTATTTTTCATGAATATTTTTATTTGTAGATGGTAAAGTTACGTTTTCGATCAGGACACCGATTCGACAAACGTAACTTATATTTCGTTTTTAACTAACATGATCCTCAAAATCTTTAAACCCGGCGCATTTTAAATTGCTATTGCTTCAACGTTTGTTCAAACAATTTTAGTATGCGTTTATACTCATCCGTCCAACTGCTGGGCTCTACAAATCCATGATCTTCCATGGGATACACCGCCAGTTCCCAATTATCCTTTTTTAATTCAATCAGTCGCTGTGTTAGCCGCACTATATCCTGAAAATGAACATTTACATCTACCATACCATGGCACATTAAAAGGTTTCCCTGTAAACCGGCAGCGTGATAAATGGGGCTGCTTTTATGGTAAGCGATGCTATCATTATATGGTTCGTTTAGAATATTGCTGGTATAACCGTTATTATAATGTGCCCAATCGGTTACAGAACGCAAGGCTGCTCCCGATGCAAACACGCCTGGCGTGGTAAACATGGCCATGAGCGTAATAAATCCTCCGTACGAACCCCCATATATCCCAATATTTTTTGGGTTGATGTTGAGGTTATCAACCAGATATTTAGCACCATCAACATGATCAGACAAATCCTTACCTCCCATAAAGCGATAGATGCCTGTGCGCCAATCCCGGCCATATCCTGCACTACCCCTGTAATCAATATCTAAAACTGTATAGCCTTTATACACCAATAAATTGTGAAACATATACTCCCTGAAATACGAACTCCACCACTTGTGGGCATTTTGCAAATAGCCGGCACCATGCACAAAAATAACCGCAGGTTTGGAGGGAGCAACTGCTGTTGGCTTATATAATCTTGCATGTACCAGTGCCCCATCACTCGCTTTAAAGGTGATGATTTCGGGATCTTTCCATGCATAAGATTTAAACTCTGTTGACTGTGCCTTATTAGTTATTTGTTCAGCTTTTGCCCCGGCTCTGTTTTCCTGCAGGTATAACTCCCACGGTTTATTGCTATACGAATACAAAATGGCAAGTTGCTTTTCATCGGGAGAAACAACTACCTGATTCGCACCAGTTAAGGTGGTAATTCTTTCAGCTTTTCCACCTGTTGATGACATGCGGTAAAATTGCTTTTCACCGGCATGCACCTGGTTAGTGGTTATGTAAAAATGCTGTTTGTTCCTTGACAGCATTACGTCCTGAACCTCATACCTACCTTCAGTCAATTGCTTCTTTACTCCAGATTGTACATTGATGGCATACAAGTGCGAATAACCGGTTGCTTCACTTTGGTACCAATATGTCAGGCTGTCAATCCATTTTCTTTCATTGTTTGCTCCACCAAAACCCCCTATGCCCGGCCCTCCTATCCATGCCTCATCACGCTGCCGGTCTAATAAGCTAAAATTACCAGTATTGCCATTTAGTAATAGGATCCACCGGTCTTTGTTATCAGTTGAATAAACCTCAACGATGCCGTATGTATCGCTTTCGTTCCAAAAAGGCCCCACCATGGTAACCTGCCGGGTGGCTGGTTTTCGTTTTAAGGAATCAAACGAAGGATAATCTTTTGCATAATCCGGCAGATCTTTTATTCCGGGTATAGAATCAGCCTTTATTTGAATGACAGTATCCAATGCGGCGATAAAAAGATAATTTTCACTCACACCCTCAGGTGCTCCAACTTTAGTTCTTCCATTAATATCCTGGGTAAACCCACTCTCAGTAACATAATTGGGAATGATGGCATTTTTTGCACCGATGGCGGGCTTTGTTAGTCTATAGGTGATAAACTTTCCTGTATTGCTTACCACTATGTTTCCCAGGTTTCTGTCGCCGTAGTAAATAGTTTTCAGCTCCTTTTCCTCGCCAAAAGCTTTGGTGGCGGCTTCAGCGCTGTCCTTCTTCATTTTTCTGTATTGCAACACTTCAAAATTTTGAAGCTGGTCTTTTACCAGCCACTTTTCCTGTTGGTTTAACGAATCTTTCTTCTGCTCTTTAGGTGGCTGATTTCCTTTTTGGAAATTAGTTAACTGGGTTGTTAAGCCGGTAGCAATATCCCACGCATACACATTAAAATTACGCCTGTAGACTATTTTGGAATCCTGTAAAATAAACGAAGGATTGCTTTCCGGCTCTGCTGTTTGGGTAATGCGCCGTTGGTTGTTTGTTTTACTATCAGCATAAAAAATATCGCCGTTTTTGGAATAGGTATATGCGGTGTTGGCAGAGTTATAAACAACTCCATTGTCCATTAATACATTCTTACGCATGTCGTAAGTAGTTTTTTTTGGCAGGCGATTTTCAAGGGTGATGTAATAAACGGAGTCTGTAATTAAGGCATCGGGGTTCCATGAAAAGAACAGGGTTTTACCATCGCGACCCCAATAAGGAGCTGTCGGGGATGACCCGATCCACTTAGGATCCCTCATTATTTTTTCTACTGTAAGCTGTTTAAGCGCCGCCTGACTATAAGATAATGTTGTATTGATGAGGAGCATTAATGAAAGAAAATATTTCATATTGATTTTTTTGAAAATAAGGCGGCTGCAAAATAGGGAAATACCCTTAAGACCTCATAGCTTCTCAACTTTAGCCCTCCTTACCTCGTAAGTTTACACTCACTTTAATATGCAGTTTGTAAAAGTGGATTTATGCAATGCAGTACAAGAGGGCGACCCCGCAATTCTGACGGGGGAGCCGCAACAATGCAAAGCCCTGGTACAACTGCCCGGACCAAAAAAATAAAAAACCATGTATTTCAGTTTGCGAAAGCTTAGTAGTTCTGAAAATAAGACTTCGTTCCACTTTTTACTTTTTCCTTTTTACTTTTTACTTTTTAATGATGAGAACAGCCAGCGTTAGCGATATAAAAAATGAATTGATCAGCCTGCCACCAAAAGAGGTTTTGGACTTGTGCCTGAAATTGACAAAATATAAAAAGGAGAACAAAGAATTATTGACATACCTGCTGTTTGAAGCCCATGACCCTGCGGGGTTTACCAACTCAGTAAAACAGGAGATTGAAGAAAGCATGGATGATGTACCAACGGGAAATTTATACCATGCAAAAAAAGCACTGAGGAAAATATTGAGGACAATTAGCAAACACAGTAAACATATAGCCTCCAAACAGGCCGAGGTTGAGTTGTTGCTTCACTTTTGCAAGGGCTTACTTGATAAAAAATTACCCTTGCGCAGAAGTACAGCGCTGACTAATTTATTAGCCAGCCAGCTTAAAAAAATCAAAGCGCAGATCTTGCTGTTACACGAAGACCTGCGCTTTGATTATTCTAAACAATTAGAAGAACTACTGAACGATTAATTAAAAATCAGAATAGTCTGCAGCTTTCATTAATATGGTTTCATTTCTTGAAACATTGTTCTGGTACTCGGGCATTGATGACACCTTCTTCCACTCAGGATCGGCTGAAAATGCTTTCCAATGTGCGTCCCTCTCTGCCCTGTTTTCAAAACTAGTCATGTAAACCAGGTTGGGCATGCGTGAGCCTGCTATTACCTTACCGTAAAAAACTGCATTAAAATTTAGTCGCTTAAACGATGCTACTTCTCCTCCCTGGTTAAACATTTTTACCTTACTGTTGTGCAACTTTTCAGTGGCACTCTCGTAGCTACGAAACTCGTAAATGTGGTCACTTTTTGGAGAGGTAAGATTAGGAAGCATCATCTGGGGCGCCATCTCAAAGGCATTAATAACCATGGTTTCAATCCTGGTGTATGGCGGTGTTTTATAGTTGCTGTTTAGATAACCTTCAGCAGTAGTACCGTAAGTAGAAACATCCCACGTTTGATTGGCAATGTTGGTAAGCTGCTTTATGTTTTTAAATGATTGAATGATAAAAATGGTTTTATCGGCAGCCGTATCGTTTGCAATAGGCTTAAATACACCTACGCTTTTTTGCCCTTTATTATGAAGACCTGGTAAATAAGCATCTTTCAAAAATGCATCGATGAGCTTTTCCTGGTCTGCATTTTTAAAATGATACACCGTAATCTGGTAATAAGTTGAGGTGCTTTTAGCATAGGCAGAAACGTTTAGTAAAACAAAAAATAAAACCAATAACCTGGTGGCAATCTTACAGTTCATGAAATAAAAGTTTTAAAATGAGAGGTAAAGATATCCCATCAATAAATGCAAAAAGTAATTAAGTGTCCAAAATACTTTTATTGTTTACATACTTGCATGGAGGTAATCCTTTAATTGCGAGATGGTTTCTTCCTGCTTAAGAATGGTTTGTTTAATAACATCCTGCATCGAAATAATGCCGCTCAAACCTTGTGGGTCAAAAACCGGCAGGTACCTGATATTATTCGATGTCATAAGCTCCATACACTTTTCAATAGTTTCTGACGGAGCAATATGCGGAAAGTCAACCGACATGATTTCCTTAACCATAGTATCTGTGGATGATTTACCTTTTAGGATTACTTTCCGGCAATAATCTCTTTCGGTCATAATTCCAACAAATTGTTCGTTTTCAACCACTACTACTGAACCGATGTTTTTTTCCGACATCAGCCTGATAGCATCTAATACAGTTGTATCAGTTGAAATAGTTATTACGCCAGTACCTTTTCTGGCCAATATATCAGATGCTTTTTTCATACAACAGTGTTTTAGTTTGGACAGGTAAGTTAAGAAAAAGGAGGAATATTCAGGCTTGTAATTCAACAACCCGTTGCGGCAAGGGCACAATCAAAAATGGTAAGGTTTCAAAACAAAAAAGCTCGCCATTAGGGGGGCAAGCTCTTTCTAAAAATTAATTGTTATTAGTGTTTTTGCATTTGATTGTGGAAGTCTGATTTGTGATTTTTCACCAAAATCCAGTAGGTATAAGCCGAAGATCCAATCATAAAAATGGAAAGATAGATAAGCATAAGATTACGTTTTGAGGTGACTTGAATTGATTGGTCTAACAAAATATAAAACGTTTCGCCTTAAAACAAACTTTTCGAAAGAAATAATTACTATTCAACTACATATACATTTTTATTGGAATCAACTTTTTCTAAACTTCATCGAAGGTTAAAAAAAATGCAACCGCTGCCAATAAAGATTAAATTTTTTTTAAGATCGGGTGAAATATGAGAGATTTTCTTTAATGGAAAAATTCTTGCTTTTACTAATCGCCTTATAGTTAAGAAACGAAATGTATAAAAACATAAATACAGATGATGCTAATAAAATGATACTTACAAGAGATATGGTGTTCATAAAGTACACGTTTAAGATCATAGAATAAAAATAGAAAAACAACAATTGAGCCATAAGTATAAACATTCTATCAATCTTATAGACTTCTGGTTGGCACAAGTCGATTTCCACAGAACAAAAAATAGGTTTTAATGTAGTTTTAAGTCTTTACTTAGCTAAATCAACATAGCAAGCCTGAATAAAATAGCTATAATCACTCCATTCATTATTTATTTGTAGAGCATGAAAAGTAAACATGTATTTAGCCTTGTTCTCTTAAATAGTGTTACGCTGGCTTTGATGTTGTTTATCAACTATGCTTCGAATTCCGGTGTATTTTCTTCCGTTTCAGTTGGAGATATCAGCCATAAATACGACACCTTGTTTGCCCCTGCAGGATATGCATTTACCATTTGGGGCGTCATTTTTCTTTTGCTTATAATTTTCGTAGTATTTCAATGGACCAGTCTTAAAAACGAGTCCCATACGGAATATGTTCAGCGCACCGGCGCCTGGTTTACCATTAGCAATCTTGCCAATGCCCTTTGGGTATACTGCTGGTTGAACGAAAAACTGGGTTGGTCTGTTGTAGTAATATTGGTTTTACTCGCATCCTTGATCACCCTTACTTACAAACTTCGCCTTGAACTGGATGACAAACCCGTCAGGGTTATCCTGTTTGTCTGGTGGCCAATAGTAGTTTATTTGGGATGGATTATGGTAGCCACCATTGCATGCATTGCCGCATGGCTGGTTTCCCTTGGATGGAATGGCGGACCAATATCCCAGCAAACCTGGACAATAATAATGATTTTGATTGCAACTCTGATTTATCTATACCTCGTTAAAACACGCAACCTGAGAGAAGCCGCAGCAGTAGGCATTTGGGCTTTTATTGCTATTGCCATTAGGCAGTGGGGTGCAAACTTTAGTATTGCTTTGGTGGCTTTGTTGTGCTCTTTTGTATTGTTGATAGCTATTTGCATACACGGGTATGTAAACAGGAAATATAGTATTGTAAGTAAGTTAAAAGAGGGCTGATAAGGGATTTGCTTCCCGCTAATAAGCACAGAAGGTATTCTAATTTTGCAGAAACAAAAAAGCCTGAAACTCATCAGAATTTCAGGCTTCGTACCCGGGATCCCGATTTGTGTCGGGACACTCCCGTTGCGGGGAACCCCGATGTTAATCGGGGCGTGTTTGCCCACCTTTAATCAATAGCTCAACATATTTCCTGCTTTTCTTTTTCTTAATCTCATGTTCTCTTGCGGAGGCTTCGGCACGAGTTGAAAAGCTTTCAGTATACATTAATTGCCAAGGAACATACGCTTTCGTAGATGGAACCATTTTCCCGTTGTGCCGCGAAAGCCTGGCCAGCATGTCTTCACAATGACCAACATAATACCGGTCAAAAATTGCTGAATAGAGTATGTAGGTATAAAATTGCATTAGAATCAAAAAAGCAACTTTCGCTGCTTTAATGTGTACCCGGGAACGGAATTGAACCGTCACTCCCGTTGCGGGGAACAGGATTTTAAGTCCTGCGTGTCTACCAGTTCCACCACCCGGGTGTACCAAAAAAATCCCCCCGCCTCTTTCGGCGGGGGGATTTCCTTTGAGCGAAAGACCGGGCTCGAACCGGCCACCCCGACCTTGGCAAGGTCGTGCTCTACCAAATGAGCTACTTTCGCAATAAAAAAAAGAACGGTAAATTATTTCAAAAATTTCCCACCTAAACTTACAATGTAATCCGTTTATTTATTTGGGAGTGCAAAAATAATGATACAGCCTATACAAGCAAATTTTATTTTATAAGCTACTTGTATTTTGGTGTATACAAAGTGTTGTCGGGCACCTCAACATCTGGCTTACCCTTGTAACGGTGCTCGTACATTTTATAACAGCCTCCCAATACCAAAGACAGTATGGTAAATATGTGAACGTAAAATAAAAACCTTGATGAGTTAACCCAGTTGTACTTAAAATCTTTCTGATTGTGCTCGTGTAATTCGTTTGACATACGTTAAAATTGCTGTGCAAAAATAGGGCTACCACTTAAATTTTCATTGTGTTTCAGTAACTATTTCAGCAAAAGTTTTTTTCTTTTTTATGAAATGGGCTATTATAACCGAGCCCTTGAATACACCTTGTAATAATGCATGCTGCTGTCGGGTATGCTGTCTTTTGGTTTTATGCTTAAATAACCAACCCAAAAAAGCTACGTGTGCCTGCAGCACGGCTTTAAAAAAATCGGTATCGCCACCCAGCAAGGCTCTCCATGCTGCAATTGCATCTAACAAAATGCGGAGGGGCATCTTCCAAAGCTTTTCACTAAAACGCCAGTTTTTAGCCAGCATTACCAGGTTGTTTCTAAAATTTAAAAACACTTTCCGGTGGCCTTTCGGTAAAGTTCCTCCACCCACATGGTACACAACCGAGGCCGGGCAAACCATAATGCTATATCCTGATTTTTGAAACCTCCAGCAAAGATCAATTTCTTCCTGGTGGGCAAAAAAGAATTCATCAAAACCATTAAAAGCTAAAAACAAATTGGCCCGTACAAACAACGCCGCGCCACTTGCCCAAAACACTTTGCTGGTATCATTGTATTGACCATGGTCTTTCTCACAATAATCAAACACCCTACCCCTGGTAAAGGGGTAACCCAATGCATCTATCCAGCCGCCGGAAGCACCGGCATATTCAAATTCGGTCTTATTATTATAGGCCAACAGCTTGGGTTGACAGGCTGCAATGAATGGGTCGTTTTCCATCAAGCCAATTACGGGCTCGATCCATCCGGGCGTTACTTCAACATCTGAGTTTAATAACACAAAATAATCGGCCTTTACCTGTTCCAATACTTTATTGTAGCCCTTTGCATAGCCAAAATTCTCCTGGTTTTGTATTACCTCAATTTGTGGGTAATTACCAGCCAACCATTCTATGGTATCGTCGGTAGAGGCATTGTCGCCAATAACCACCTTTTTATTTATGAAGGTTGAAGCAAGAACAGCAGGTAGAAATTGTTGGAGGTAATGCCTTCCATTGTAAGTAAGAATAACGATGGCAACTAAGGGATCTGGCTTCAATGTAAAATTATATGCGTCAAAATAACAGAAAGCTTTTCTATTTTAGTCAGA
Organism: Segetibacter sp.; assembly: GCA_031428295.1. GTDB lineage: Bacteria > Bacteroidota > Bacteroidia > Chitinophagales > Chitinophagaceae > Segetibacter. The sequence continues at coordinate 16,616 of JANPPB010000527.1, forward strand.
TGATTCAACAATGGATTAACTGGAGATCGTTTTTGGCATTAATAGCCATTTTAATTGTTAGCGGAACCATTTTTTACTCCAATTATTTATCAAAGAAAATAGCAAAAGAAGAAAAGCAGAAAGTTGAATTATGGGTTGCTGCGCAACGAACCATACTCAATTCAACTGCGGAGACTGACCTTACTTTAGCCAGTAGCATCTCTACACAAAACGACGACATACCCATTATTGAGACCAACGAAAAAGACAGCATCACCAATAATTACCTGAACATCGATTCTTCTGAAATAGCATCTAACAAAAATTACCTGCAGGTGAAACTCGAAGAGTTTAAACGCCTGCACCCTCCTATTGAACTGGTAATAAGTACCAGGCCTTATTTGGCCAACAGGTATTATTATGGCGAAAGCAACCTGCAAAAAGAAGTGAGGTATTATCCCATCATTCAATTGTTTATAGTGGGGTTATTTATTTTTATAACAGCAACGGCACAAAAAAGCAGTTATCAAAACACTCAAAACCAGGTGTGGGCTGGCCTTGCTAAAGAAACTGCTCACCAGTTGGGCACGCCTGTAACCAGCCTGGAGGGTTGGGTTGAAGTACTTCGCGACATAAACGGCACCCAAAAAATAGTGCCCGAAATTGAAAAAGATGTTGACAGACTTAAACTGATCAGCGACCGGTTTGGCAAGATTGGCAGCATTCCAAAATTGGAGGAAAAGAACATTGTTGAACTGGTAAGCAACATGATATCGTACATAAAAAAGCGGGCAAGTGGTAAGGTTCAATTTACTTTGGATACCAGGGGAGAAACCAACATTCCGGCAATGATATCGCCGCCGTTGTTTGACTGGGTAATTGAAAACCTGCTTAAAAATGCCCTTGATGCAATGGAAGGTAAGGGCAGCATAAGCGTAGCAGTTCAGGACGAAACAACACGAATACTAATAGATGTTACGGATACCGGCAAAGGAATTTCAAAATCTAATATTCCCAAAGTTTTTAAACCCGGCTTTACCACCAAAAAAAGAGGTTGGGGACTTGGCCTAACCTTAACCCGGCGCATAGTTGAGCAGTATCATAAAGGACAAATATTTGTAAAGCAGTCTGAACCTGGCAAGGGTACTACATTTAGAATTGTTTTGAATAAATAAGAAGCTACAAAGATTTCAGGCCGCTTAAGGTGATGCAGTAAAAGGGTGTTCCGAAAAATCGGAATTAAAATGACATAAGGATGCTACCTGAAGTACTAAAAGCTGGGACCAAAAAATCTTTCATTAAAATATCGGCTTCAAGTCTAATTGAAGCTTTACCGTACCCTCTTGATTTTTATGCTTTACCCGGTAAGATTGACATTCAAAAATCCCTACTTTTGCAATCCCTCAATGCGGCGATGGCGAAATTGGTAGACGCACTACCTTGAGGTGGTAGCGCCTGAAAGGGCTTGGGAGTTCGAATCTCCTTTGCCGCACATAAAACCTGCTCTATGAGTAGGTTTTATATTTTATGTCAATTTCTTGGCAATAAATATAACCAATCGTAAAACAACAACTTTAAACATAACTGTTTTACTTTAACCTTCAAATCGCATATCATGTCCGAAAAAGAAACCCAACAGCAAATAGAGGAGCAACTAAAAGCTTTAAGAAAAGCAACAAACGAAGCCATCAAATCTAAAGAAGCGGCGAACAGATATTTGAAAGAGGCTGGAATAATTACGGATATTAAGAAATCACGTTTTATTCATGAAGCTCAAGGTAAACGTTGATCCATCACCGTCCATTTCAAGTAATAGGATTTCACAGTTGCGATAAAAAGCTGGGATTAAAGATTATTAATGGAGAAGAAGAATTAAAACCAAGCAAAAATCCATGGGATTGGCTTGGGGAAGGCATATACTTTTGGGAGCAAAACCCTAATAGAGCCTTACAATATGCAATTGAAGCTGCCAATGCCCAACAATTTTTTGCAGGTAAGATTGAAATTCCCTTTGTCGTTGGTGCTACTATAGAATTGGGAAATTGTTTAAATCTTGTTGATTCTGATGCAGCAGAAGTTTTAAAAGAATCATACAAAGGTTTAAAGAAAATCTATGCGGAAGCTGGCAAACAAATGCCCACTAATAAAAATGCAAATAGACAGTTAGATTGTGCTGTCTTTAAACATCTTCATAAATCAAGTGAAGGAAATTTAGCCCTAAAATATGACACAATAAGGTGCGCATTCGTAGAAGGCGATCCAATATATCCAGGTTCCAATATCAGCACAAGATTGCATATTGAAATTTGTGTACTGAATAGTAGTGTAATAAAAAATTACTTTTTACCGCGTCCTTTAGACACCTATAACCCTTATCTAAATTCTACATTTATCCCGAAAAATAAATTGAATGAATGAATGAATGATTTTTTAAAAATTACATCGTTTAACAAAAGAAGTAAAAGAATTATACTTTTCGTTTTTATTCTTATCATCTTGTAATTGTAAAAGAGAAGGATTTTTTAATTTTACCTATCTCAATCTTCCAGTCATGCCCTTACCCAATCAATTTGTTTCGGCAATTGTAAAGCGGTTTAAAACTTACAAAGACTTAGGCGACAAAACTTTTGAACAACTTAAGGAGAAAGATTTTTTTTATAAGCCTTCGGCTGAAAGCAACAGCATTGCCATCATCATTCAACATTTCTACGGCAATGCCATGAGCAGGTTTACCAATTTTTTGACCGAAGATGGAGAGAAAGAATGGCGTAACCGCGATGGAGAATTTAACGGGATGGACTGCTCCAAAGAAGACTTGCTATCGTTTTGGAATATGGGATGGCACCAGGTGTTTACCACTATTGAAGCCTTAAGAGAAGATGACCTTGAAAAGACAATTTACATACGCACAGAACCTTTGATTGTATACGATGCCTTGTTACGACAACTGGCTCACTATCCTTATCATGTTGGGCAAATTGTTTACATTGGTAAGATGCTTAAGGATACTGAATGGCAAAGCCTGAGCATTCCCAAAAATAAAAGCCATGAATTTAACAGCTTAATGGCCAAAAAGTACTGATGTACCAGGTAAACGAAAGCCCCGGCCGCACTATTAATGTTGATGGTAAAGAGCACCTGTTCTTTAGCGGTTACTCGTACCTGGGTATAAGCCATGTGCCCGAATTTTGCAACCTGGTAAAAGCAGGCATTGACCAATATGGGATAGTATACCCCAGCAGCCGAATTTCCAATACGCAACTACAATTGTATCGCTCGATCGAATACCTGTTAAGCCGCCTGGTTGATACGGAAGAGACGGTTACTTTCTCGAGTGGATACCTGGCAGGCAGGGCCATTTCAGAACAATTGATCAGGCACAACAAACAGGTTTTTAAAGCACCCGATACACACCCTGCCATACAATGCGGCATTCAATTAACTGGCGAAGATTGGAAATATCATTTTATAAAAACCATCAATCAATCAGGTGACAATAACTTTATTCTCTTTATGGATGGGGTGAACCCCCTGACTGCTACCGTGGCCAATTTTTCTTTTTTGCACGATATAAATCACGATAAGCAGGTAACAATTGTGATAGATGATTCGCATGGTATTGGCTTGCTGGGCCCGGTGGGCAATGGTATCAGCCATTTAATACCACGGCTGCACAATGTTGAAGTAGTTATTACTTACTCGTTGTCGAAGGCCTTTCATATAAATGGCGGCGCAGTAAGCTGTAGTAAAAAAATAGCAAGGCTGTTGTGTACTTCACCTTTCTATACTGCCTCATCGCCAATATCGCCTGCATTGGTATATGCCTTTTTACATGGCCAGCATTTGTATCAACAGCAACTTAAAAAACTACAGAATAATATCTCAGCTTTCGTAAATGTTATTAGCGATATAGGTGGCATTTGCTTTTATCCGCATCTGCCGGTTTTTGTATTAAAAAGAAACTGGGACCCGGCATATTTTGAGAAACAAAACATCATCATCTCGTCATTTGCATACCCCAATCCGTCGGGTAATAAAGTAAACCGGATTATACTAAATGCCTTGCACACCCCGCAAGACTTGTTTAAACTGTCAGGAGTTTTAAATACCCTGCACCAAAACAGTTACTGAGGAAGGTGTGAAGAATCAACTTTCCATTCATTATTTTTCCACGCTGCTACATTATGAAAGCATGTAATTTTAGTATGTTTTAAATAAGTGGATTGGAAACGATAGTCTTACCTTCTGCGCTACCTGCACAAAAACCTCAATTACATTTTGTTATTGTTTAGGTTTAATAAGTTTATGAATTTGTGCTGAGGAGGTGTTTCTTTATTTTTACAACATTCTAATTAATCGTACACTGAAGAAATTTATAACCATAACCGCCCGGGTGTTGCTCAGTTTGCTGGCCACAGTGTTATTAATATGGCTGCTTTTGCAAACCGAACTGGTTCAAAATTTTATAGTAGGAAAGGTTACCAAACGCCTTTCGAAAGATTTGAATACCGAGGTTCGTATTAGGCATGTAAGTTTTGCATTTTTCAACCGAATGAACCTGGAAGGTACTTTGGTTAGAGACCAAACAAAAGACACTTTATTATACGCCAATAATATTAAGGTGCGGGTTACAGATTGGTTCTTTTTACAGGATACACTTGTATTAAAATTTATTGGACTGGAGGATACAAAGATTAAACTGCAGCGAAAAGATTCTGTTTGGAATTACCAATTTCTTGTCGATCATTTCTCCCCTACTTCACCCAAAAAAACAAATAAAAGCAAACTGGTATTAGACCTTAAAAAACTGGACTTGAATAAGGTTGAGTTTGTACAAAACGACTTATGGGCCGGTAAAAAGCTCTTAATTAAATTGGGAAGCCTGCAACTGGATGCTGATAATTTTAATATGGTAGACAAGCGGCTGCACATTAGTGCTCTTGACCTTGACAAGCCCTATATTGCTATGATTGGTTTTAAAGGATTACGGCCGCCTGTTGTAAAAAGCCCGGGGGTTACAAGCGATACAGGTTATTACTTCAACTCATGGAACTTTGAATTGAAAATTGGTAAGCTTAATATAAAAAACGGGACATTCATAAATGAAAAGTATACCGACAGAGCGCCTTTTCCAATATTTGATGGGCAGCACTTACGCTTTGATAAAATAACCGGAGCTCTCCGCAATATTAGTTTTGTAAAAGACACCATCAGGGTTCAGGTTGATCTTGCTGCCAAAGAAAGAAGTGGCTTTGATGTAAGAAGATTGAAAACGGATTTTAGGCTAACACCACAAATAATGGAATTTGCCAGGCTCGATCTGGTGACTCCCAAAAGTCATTTGCGTAATTATTATGCAATGAATTTTAAAGATTTTAATAAAGATTTTTCCGATTTTGTGCACAAGGTATCCATGTCTATAAAGTTTAACGATGCTACAATAGACAGCGATGACCTTGCTTATTTTACCCCAGCCGCAAAAAACTGGAATAGAAAAATAAGTATTTGGGGAACTTCCAAAGGACCGGTTGACGACCTTGACATGACGGGACTTTTTATAAGAGCCGGTGCCAATACTTATGTAAAAGGAGAGTTGTCGATGACCGGCCTGCCCGATATTAAAAATACACTAATCTCTTTTAGTTCGGGTACCATTAAAACCAACTACCGCGATGCTACTTTGTTCATTCCGGCACTTGCAAAAATCACTTCGCCATCGCTACCCACTTTGGGTGAAGTACAGTTTACCGGTTCGTTCAACGGAACTACCAGCCAGTTTGTAACGGCGGGTAATGTAAGCACCAACCTGGGGGCATTTAGCGCCAACCTAACCATTAAATTACCTGCCCATAACATACCCATTTATAGTGGCAAACTCATGACCCGGCAATTTAACCTGGGCAAATTTATCCAGTCGCCGCAATTAGGTACCATGGCCTTTGATGGATCTATAAACGGTAGTGGATTTAAACTAAGCAACCTGCGTACAACCGTTATGGGTAAGTTTCAACAGTTTGCTTTCAATGGATACAACTACAAGAATATAGTGGTGGAGGGAACCTTTCAACGCCGCCAGTTTGATGGTTCTGTAAAAATTGATGATGATAATTTAAATCTTACGACAACAGTAAAAATTGATCTTACCAACGATCAACCAAGGTTTAATGTACTGGGCGACCTTGCTGAAAGTAATTTTAAGAACCTGAATTTTGGCAACCGCAATATTCAGCTAACCGGTTTGTTTGACCTGGATTTTAGCGGTAAAAACATCGACCAGTTTTTGGGATCAGTAAAAATATTTAATGCCTCTTTTTTGCAAGACAGTGTTCGCATAAATGTTGATTCCCTAACACTGCTTTCTCAATTTGTAAACAACCAGGGCTCATTGCTCATAAGCAGTAATGAGTTTGATGCTAACATTACAGGCATTTACAACATTCTCGACTTGCCTTTGAGCTTCCAGGTTTTTCTGCACAAGTACTACCCGGCATACATCAATGCTCCAAGGTCTGAGCCCAAAAATCAGCGGTTTACTTTTGCAGTTAATACCAAAAATGTGGAGGACTATGCACCGTTGATCAATAAAGACCTTACCGGTTTTAGCTACAGCAGTTTAAGTGGTAACATCAATACCATCGATACCATTTTTACCCTCAATGCCAATATTCCCTATTTTGCTTTTAAGAAATACAGCTTTACCAATGCAAATTTTACCAGTAAAGGCAACCTTGATAACCTGCAATTGCTGGGAGACATTGAGCAGGTACGCATCAGCGACAGTACCACTTTCCCCAATACCAAAATCAGCATATTATCTCAAAAAGATGTATCGCAGTTAAGCCTTCAAACCAAGGCAAGCAATACATTAAACGAGCTGAATTTAAATGCAGAAGTAACCACGCTATCGGATGGCGTAAGGGTAAAGTTTAACCCAAGCAATTTTGTGATCAATGACAAAAAGTGGGTGCTGGAAAAAGAAGGAGAAATTGTATTGCGAAAACGGTTTGTTTCTGCCGATAATGTAAGGTTTACCCAGGGCGACCAGGTTATTGAAATAGGTACACAACATGATTCTGATTTTGACCAAAGCAGCCTGGCTGTAAAACTTTCTAACTTAAACTTAAGCGACTTTGCCCCTTTTATAACCAAGGACCCAAGGCTTGAAGGATTGGCAAGTGGCCAGATTGTATTAAATGATTTCTACGGAAATTTTAATGCGAATGTTAATCTGAAAGCAAGCCAGTTTAGGCTGGATAACGATTCCATTGGCATTGTTGAAATTGACGGCCGTTATGCCAAAAGTTCGGGAATGGTTAGCTTTCAAATTTCTTCTCCCAACGAATTGTACAATTTTATGGCAGATGGCTCATACAATTTGAAGGATTCTACAGGCCGCCCCCTCCAAACATCTTTTAAACTTAACAATACCCGCATAACCATTGTAAACAAATTTTTAAACACAGTCTTTACGGACATCAATGGTTTGGCTACGGGCGAATTACAACTGAACGGCAATTTTAAAAGCCCTGAGTTATTGGGTAAGATTAAGATTAAAGATGCCAGCCTGCTGGTAAACTTTACTAAGGTTCGCTACCAACTGGACTCTGCATACTTTGTATTTTCGGATGGAGTGATGGATTTTGGAAATTTTAAAATACGCGATAAGTTTGGCAACACCGGTAATGTTACCGGCAAGTTGTATCAGAAGAATTTTAAGAACATTCGCTACGACTTTGACCTTAGTACACAACGCATGTTGTTGATTGACACGAAGTCAAACGATAACGCCCAATTTTATGGAACTGCCATTGGTAAAGCCACACTGAGGTTAAGCGGTCCGCAGGAAAATATGCGCATGCAAATTACCGGTGAACCTACTGACAGTTCTCACATTTATATACCCACTTCTACAACCAAGGAAAGCGCCGATGCCGATTTTATAGTATTTAAACAGTATGGTACCGAAATGAAATTGCCGGGTACTTCGGGCGGAAGCAACATTGTAGTTGACCTGGATTTAACAGCAAATCCCCTTGCAAAAATTGATGTGATTTTGGATGAACTTACAGGTGATATTATAAAGGCGAATGGCTATGGCCGGCTTAAAATTCATGCAGGTACTACTGATAATTTAACCATCAATGGGCGTTACGAAATTCAAAAGGGTAGCTACGATTTCAACTTTCAGTCGTTTATAAGAAAGCCTTTTATTTTAAAAGAAGATGCAGGCAGTTTTATTGAATGGAACGGCGACCCATACAATGCCCGCATTAATATTGAAGCTTTGTACGTAGCTGAAAATGTACGGCTGGGCGACCTGGTTGGCAACCAGAACCTTGGTGGTGCCGTGCAGGGGTATAAGGGCGATGTGTATGTAATTGCCAACTTAACAGATAACCTTAAAAAGCCAACTATTAAGTTCAGGTTAGACTTTCCTACAGGCACACAGGTCAAGAACGATGAGACCTTTAACCAGTTTTTATCTAAAGTTGAGCAGGATGATAACGAGATGTTGAAACAGGTAACTTACCTGATTGTGTTTGGCCAGTTTGCGCCTTATGGCGAAGGAAGAAACATTGGCAGCAACTTTACAACTTTAGGGTTCAATACCATAAGCGAGATGATATCTAAACAGGTGAACAATGTGGTATCGAACCTGCTGTATAAAATTACCGGCGACCGCAGTTTACAGTTTGATGTAAGCACTTCGTTATATAATAGTTCCAGTTTATTCAGCGGAAATGTAACTGCCAGTAACATAGACCGGCAACAGGTAAACTTTAAGCTGGGTTATGGATTGTTCAACAATAAAGTGATCATTACTTTTGGTGGCGATCTTGATTTTAAGATGGGTAGCAATACCTCTACTTCCCAGGCATTGGGTAACGTTCAATGGTTACCTGATCTTACAGTAGAGATTGTGCTTACACAAGACCGCAGATTAAGGGCTATCGTATTCAGCCGCAACAATCTCGACATTTCTTCGGGTGACGTGGGCAGGCGAAACAGGCAGGGAGTGAGTATATCCTACCGAAAAGATTTTCCAAACGTTATTACCGAAACAAAGCCTGTTGCCAACAAACCAAAAGACACCATTTTAGTGGCCGGACCGGCTATTCAATAAGCAGGCTTAGCTCCTAACCTATTAACATAAGAGTGAATGGGCAATGGTCAAGGGTCAATGGGCAATAGTCAATGGGCAATGAAGAATGGTAATGTACTACTCACAAGCAATGACCAATGACCCAATGACCAATGACTAATGACCGATGACCGATGACTAATGACCATTCACCCCCCCTTTCACCTTCATGTCAAGCTTGTAAACTTTCTCTGAAGCAGTAATAAATAGCTGGTTTTTTTTACGTCCTCCAAAAGTTACGTTGGCCGTCCACTTTGCATCTATGGGTATGTTTTCAATAATGTTTCCATCCGGATCAACGATTGTTACACCTTTCCCGGTTAGGTAAATATTGCCTTTGTTGTCGATCGTCATACCATCCGAGCCCATTTTTATAAAGAGCTTTTCTTCCGACAATGTACCATCTGTTTTAATGGTGTAGCGGTAGGTCTTTCCATCACCAATATCGGCAACATACAGGTACTTGCCATCGGGTGTTCCTATAATACCATTGGGGCTTTTTAAATTGGTAACCACAGCTATGGGATTACTGTTTCCCGCAGGCAAATAATACACATACTTGCCCTCAAGTTCACTTGACTTTCTTGTCCACCAGGGCCTTTGATAATAGGGGTCAGTAAAATAAATACCTCCCTTCGGATGGATCCATAAATCATTGGGACCATTTAATAATTTTCCATCAACACTTTTCACCAACACCGTTACTTGCTTTTGCTTATCTATTGACCAAAGCTCATTTTTTTCATCGGCTGCTGTAAGCAGGTTTCCTTTTGAGTCAAAATACATTCCGTTTGAGCGGCCGGCATTGTCCATATAAAGCGACAGCCCTCCTTTAGTGTCATATTTCCAAATTTTATTATTGGGCTGATCTGTAAAATATATGTTTCCCTTTTTATCAGCCGCTGGTCCTTCGGTAAAAGAAAACTGGCTCGATATAAGCACCGGTGCCGCACCGCTTTTTATAAGACTGCTGTTTGTATGGGTTGTTTGCGCCAGGCAAGTAAAGGGTAATGCATTAGCCAGCAATGCAGCTAAAAAAGTGATGGAAGTGGCTTTAAGTAATGTCAATTTCATATTTAAGTTTATTGGTCAATGTACTATGTCTGATAAAGAATGGTACAATTATTTTACTTATCTCTTGCTGGGCAAATGCTACAAATCAACTGCTGGTTAACATTTGTGAAGTTTATTACTCATCTAAATTATGATTCTGAAAAAGATTTTTTCAATTTGTCTGATCGCAATGGCCTTTGCTTGCAATTCGGGCACTTCCACAACTGAGTCAACTGATAGTACCACCATGACAGATCCTGATGCAGGAATCAAAAGTGATGTTCCTATGAGAACTACTGATACTACCACTAATTTGATGAATAATACTTCAAATATGAGCGATCCTCCCGGGCCACGGTAACAGTGTTTTCCGCCTACTATGATAAAACGAAAAAAAGTGATAACAACAGTATCACTTTTTTCATTTTAAATTATTATTGGAATGGGCTTCCAGTTACTTTACAACACTCTCGAGGGGCATCCCAACCGGTTTTTCCTACTGGAGGACATTCCATTTTCAAACCAATTCATACGGATAATCAACCTGGCAAGGCCATAATAGTACAAGTCATTCACTTTTGGACTACCTCTTAATGAACCCTCTCCTGGATAGGTTTGGGAGCCGCTCTTCAATTCATCAGATCTATAAGAAAGATCCACTGCCAACTGTCCGGCTCTGTTTCTTAGGATAGTTGGGTCTATAAAAGACTTACTTACATCATCAATATAATCGGTAAATAGTACCCGCAGTCCATATTCAAATCCAAATTGAACATCCTCGGAAATTGCATATTTAAGACCTCCTCCTATCGGTATATTTAATTGAGTGTTTTTGTAAACTTTTCTGTCAGGATATTCAGGAAAACCTTGCCCCTCGGTGCTTAAACCCTTTAAGAAAACTTTTCTATTTAAAGAGTCTGTAGTGTAAGAGTTAAAATTAAACAACCCAACACCCGTAAAAAAATAGGGTGTAATTTTCTTCTCGTATAAATCAAATAAGTTATACTCAAGTAACAAGGTTGCCTCGCGAATGGAAGTTTTAAAATTTAAATTCCTGTCTGGATACATGCCCCGCTTATCATCACCCTGCAGTTTTGTAGCGATGAACTCACTTCTCAATAACAACTTGTCAGTAAGATCTAGCGTAGCGCCTAATGCAATAACCGGGTTGCTTTGTTCAAAAGTCAATTTTTTTGTTTGGGTTTCACCATAATAATTAGACAACCCTGCCATAAAGTTCAAACGAAGGGTTTGAGCCGGGGTATGTAAGACTGAAAATAAACAAGTGAACAAAAATAATTTCCTCATAAGTTTTTTATTGTAGGGAATAGCTATTGCAGCTTAGATGCCGCTATTATTGATTTTGTATAATGTTAACAATAAAAATGCCGAAAAATAAAATCTTAAATTTTATTATTAACCTCCGCTTAGTCTATTCTATATTTTTAATTTGGTCGGGATGACTGTATTCAAACCAGTCGATCCCTGGCACCCCATGCTAGTATTCATCCATAGCGGGACTTAATCCTGTACAAGCAAAAGCCCCGCAAAAATTTGCGGGGCCTGTTATTTAATAATGTCGGGATGACTGGATTCGAACCAGCGACCCCTAGCACCCCATGCTAGTACGCTACCGGACTGCGCTACATCCCGAAAAAAACTTTTATTACCCCATGATAGTACCCCCCCACAGGCGGGGTTACATCCCGGAAAAAACTTTTTTTATCCCATGATAGTACCCCCACAGGCGGGGTTACATCCCGGATTACTCACCAAAACTTAGTGTTTAAACGGTGGCAAATGTAAAGGCTTTTTATAAAAATCGGGTATATTGCAGCAAATTTTATTACCCCACTACATGAAGCTTTTACTAAAGCAGGTAATCATTACAGATAAAAATTCTCCTTATAACGGACAGCAGAAAGATATACTGATCGACAATGGAAAAATTGTTGAAATTGAAGACAACCTTACCGTTGAAGATGCGCAAAAAATCAGTCATACTAACCTGTTGGTTTCACCGGGTTGGGTAGATATATTTTCTCTTTTTTGCGATCCCGGTTACGAGCACCGGGAAACCCTTGAAACGGGAGCACTTGCAGCAGCCGCAGGCGGGTTTACAACAGTTTTTACTTTACCCAATACTAACCCGGTTGTCAGCACTAAATCGCAGGTAGAATATATTATACAAAAATGCAGGAACTTGCCCGTAACGGTTTTACCATTAGGCGCCATAACAAAAAATGCAGAGGGTAAAGAACTGGCAGAAATGTACGACATGCAAAATAGCGGTGCTATAGCCTTTACCGATGGATTAAAAACAGTTCAGGCTGCAGGCTTGTTTTTAAAAGCTTTGCAATACGTAAAAGCATTTGATGGCGTACTAATACAGGTGCCAAACGATAAAAGTGTAGGCAGTATTGGATTGATGAACGAAGGTATTATGTCCACCAGGCTTGGTTTACCCGGCATTCCAGCTATTGGCGAGGAAATTATTATTTCGAGAGACATTGAACTTGCGGCATATACAAACAGCCGCTTACATATAACTGGTGTTTCTACTGCAAAAGCATTGGAACTTATAACAACCGCAAAGAAAAATGGTATTGATGTAACGTGCAGTGTTACACCCTATCATTTGTTTTTTTGTGATGAAGACCTTACTAATTACGATACCAACTTAAAGGTAGATCCTCCGCTCAGAACAAGAGCTGATATGATGGCATTACGAAATGCAGTTGTGGCAGGCCACATAGATAGTATTGCCTCTCACCACATACCCCATGACACTGATAATAAAATTTGCGAGTTTGAATATGCGAAGCCCGGAATGTTAGGGCTGGAAACATGCTTTCAGGTAATCAATACCTTATTTCCTGATGCCGGGACTAACCAATTGGTTGATTTATTTAGCCACAACAACAGGCAATTGTTTAAACTTGACCCTGCTACTATCCAACCCGGATCAGATGCCAACATCACTTTGTTTAAGAGAGACCCATTAACAAACATCACTTCAGGTAAGTTGAAAAGTAAAAGTCGCAACAGCGCCTTTATTGGTCAGCAACTCAAGGGTGTTGTAATTGGTATTATCAACAAAGACCAGCTATATTTGAACGACTTAAACTAACTACATGGAAAATAAAGTAACTACCCCTGTCATTAAAGGACTTATCATCTCTATGATTTTGATTGTAATTGGTTTGGCAATCTACTTTACGGGCCAGGTGGCAAATAAAAGTCTTGGATATTTACAATACCTAATTCTATTTGCCGGAATATTATGGGGATGTATAAATTATGCAAAACAACTTGACGGAAATGTTTCTTTTGGAAATGTATTTGCCCATGGCTTTAAAATTACTGCTGTTGTTACGGTTATTTTGGTCCTCTACACATTGTTAGCATTAACCGTTTTATTTCCCGAGATGAAGGACAAG
>JANPPB010000528.1:0-3392 GCA_031428295.1 Segetibacter sp.
ATTTGGCTGGAAGAGTAACAGTGCACAGATAGCTGAAAAATATGGACCTCCCCCATCAAGAAAAGAAAGCAAACCGGAATATATGCCAGCAACACCGGCTGCTCCAAAAGTAATTGAGCATAAACCCGCTGCTGATTTTGCACCCAGCAATACCAGTGGCTTACAGGTTGGTCAAAAAGTAGAACACCAAAAATTTGGTTTTGGAGATGTTACTAAAATGGAAGGCTCGGCCCATAATCCTGTTGCTACAGTTGTTTTCGAAAATAATGGAGAAAAGAAAATTATGCTCAATTATGCTAAACTCCGCATTGTGGAGTAACTGAAAACCACTTTCGCTTTCATCCATAGCACAATCTGTATGGTTTAACAATCAGATCATTATGGTCGGTATTAATATAACATTTCCCCCATAAAATGCATTAATAAGCTATTAGCATAGTTTTTATGTGTTGATTTAAAACCACTTATCACAAACCCGGTGGTTTTTCAACATTATGCAAAACGGAACCATGATCCAGTACTTTCATTGGTATTACCCTAATGATGGAAGTTTATGGAACAAAGTAATAGAGGAAGCGGAGCACCTGGCTAACCTGGGTATAAATGCCGTTTGGTTGCCCCCGGCTTATAAAGGCACAGTAGGTAAAGACACCGTTGGCTACAGGATCAGTTTCTGTGTGGATAGGTGCATAATAGAAAAGCGGATAATAAAAAATACGCCGAAAATGGGTTAGAGGTAATAGAAATTTTGAATGCGGTTATTGAATACCGCCTTAATATGGAGGCAAAGACAACCAATGCTGATGTTACTCGTATAAAGGGAGATGAAAGTTAACTGCGTAAAAGTTGTATTGAGCCATAAGTTGAAATAAATAACTTCTACATTAAAATGACCCATTTACGGTCATTTTTTATGGGCATAACTTCCACGATATTAAACCTGGGCTTAAGTAAATAGTTATGCAGCTAAGGTCAGCATGTCTTCACTCCATATTACAAAGCTCATCTACCTCACCCTATTGCTGTATCACCTTAAGTAGTGTACCCCTTTTAATTTGGTCGCCCAGTTTCATGCCATTCAGCACGGCCATTTCTTCAAGCCGGGCATTAGGTACAGATAGTTTGCGCAGTGTCTGCTCAAGAGTACCATCAGAAGTTGTTGTTTTAAGACGTACCCTTTCTGGTTTTTTATTCAACTTGGCCACATCAGTAAGGGGCTTAAAATTTTGCATAGTATTACTGAATGATTCCTGGTAATTATTAAATGTGCCTGTAGCTGATACACCTACAAGATGGTAGATGGAATTGCCCTGCTGTATAAAGTATGAGAGCGTACGTATTGCTTGTTGTTGCTGCTGCTGTTGTTGTTGTTGCTGCTGGGGATCAGGTTTTTGGTCAGCCAGAATGGCAATTGCATTAAAACCGTTCACATTTAAATTTTTCGAATCCAGCACCTGTAGATTATAACGTTGCAACACAGCATTGGAAGCTTCCTGCAAAGTTTTACCCGGTGCAAGGGTCATCATCATTAAAGCATTACCATCTTTTGGCACCATTTGTACGGCCTGCGGGGAGTTTACTATTGCCCAGCCTGCCGGTACCGGAAATTGAAATTTAAGCTCCGGGTGATAGAATACATTCGCCTCCACAAAGCCCTGTTTGGGGTCTTCGCCATAAATTATTCCTTCAATGCGTTTCAGGTAAGCTTCACGGTTTACTTTAGGATTAGTAAGATTAAGCGTTTGTTTCCATTCGGTAGCCAGTTTGCTAACGGTTGCATTTCTTTCGCCCGGGTCGGGGTGTGTTGACAAAAAAGTTGGAAGGTTGGCAGCTTCCTTACCCTGTTTTCTTTTTAGCGTGTTGAAGAAGTTAGCCATCTGCTGAGCATCATAACCAATTTTAGTTGAGTACTCAACACCCAACCGATCGGATTCTCTTTCTGCATCCCGGCCAAATTTTAGGAAGAGCAATTGTAAACCCTGCGAGGCTTGTTGGGCAAACTGCCCCAACTCAGGATTAATAATGGCGGTAGCAATAACGCCCACCTGACCCAATAAAACATTGCGTTGTTGGCTAACGGAATGCCGGGCTGTTATGTGCCCGATCTCATGACCCAATACTCCTGCAAAATCTGCCTCACTATTAAAGTGCGCCAATATACCCCGGGTAAAATATACATACCCTCCGGGGGTGGCAAATGCATTAATTACATCAGAGTCCAATACCTTAAACTCGTATGCAAGAGCAGGCCGGTGCGATACTACTGCCATCTCCCGCCCTTTCTCGCGAATGAAACGCTGTACTGTACTATCGTTGTATAAACCAAACTGTGCCACAATCTGCGGGTCGGCCTCTTTACCCATTGCAATCTCCTGTGCCTCAGACATGAGTACTACTTGTCTTTTACCTGTTACCGGGTTTCTGGCACATCCATTAAACAAAGCAGGTAAACACATCATTACTACTATGAATAGTATATTTTTCATGTAATTTAATTTTATAACAAGTCAAATAATAAGCATTAATAAGTATGCAATTGAAGTGCCACAAGAAAATAAAGGCCAATTGTATGGTTATTAGCCAGGGCGAAGCAAAAGTTTCTTACACAAAAGTTTTATACTACGGCCGGGGTAATTGTTGCATGTAGTTATCCCCGCATCATTAAGTTACCTGGCTTTAAAATATTTGTAACTAACATTTGTAGTAGCACATTGTTAAACCAATAAATCTTAATTTAATAGAACCGAAATTGCAATTTCATTTACAAAATTCGCGGGGCAAAAGGCATCATGAGGTTGATGATCACCATATATTTTCTAATGCTATCCATCAGCAATTTTGGTCAGTCTGCTGCTATTGGCAATTGGGAGGTGGAACGGATTGAAGCGGATGAGGCGCAAACTTTAGCCAATAAAATAAGTGCTATATGCAAGAATGATAAGGATAAAGTTTCAGCAATTTTCAGGTGGATCACGGCAAACATCTCTTACCAAATACGGCCGTGGTACAATCGTCCCACTAAATTAAAAGCCAGTTCAAAATACGAAGTTGAAGACCCCAGCGACACCGCTACTGTTTTAAAACCCCTCGACGAAAGAGTGGCAGACCTGGTTATAAGGCGCAGGGAGGCTTTTTGCGATGGTTACGCCAGGCTGTTTAAAACCCTTTGCGATTATAATGGCATTCAGGCAAGAGTTGTAACGGGGTACAGCCGGGTGGGTATGGACAGGGCAGGTAAAAACTTTAGATCGAACCACACCTGGAACGCTGTATACCTTGACAGCACCTGGCATCTGCTGGATGTAACCTGGGCCAGTGGATTTCAAACGTACTCATCAAACGAGTTTATTCAGCGTGTTGATGAAACATATTTTTTGACTCCGCCAAGACAA
>JANPPB010000529.1:0-1625 GCA_031428295.1 Segetibacter sp.
CACTTCCTGAACTATAATTACCATTTCTTGAAGTACTTCTCGAAGATGTTCTACGTGCGGTAGAACGGGGAGTCTTTCTAACAGGAGCAGGTTCTGGTGCGGCAACCAGTGGAGCTGCTCCACCCTTGGTTACAGTAGTGGTTGTTACTGTGGTAACTGTAGTGTCATTAAGACCATCTACATTCATTACCCTGTTCTTATCGTTGTACAAACCAGCGGTGTCTGTAGTTACTACATCCTTGGTTACTTCAGTTCCTGTCTTTGGGTTACTGCTACACGAAGCCAATACTGCTGTTAAAGCCAATACTGATAATATTTGTTTCATAATAATAGAGTTTAAAAGTGTAGAATTTTTAATATTCATATTTCCTGTTTTTTGATTGTACTTGTATAGATATGCAAAATTGTGCCAGAATTAGAGCGGGTGTTAAACCATTGCCTTTTTATTACTGAATTTCAACTTATTAGAGCTTGTATGTATTAACAAATGAAAAAAAGCTTTGAGAGATAACAACCCCACAGAAGTTTAGAAATACTTAAATGTTGCATAATGAAACATATTTCACTATATCTGTCTTTCACTCAAAATCTTTAAAACATTTAGTGGACAAATATTTACAAATCCACGTTGTTTCTTATGATGAGACTTAAAAGAACCCATGATTATTATTTTACTGGTTTGAACCACATAGGCTTTTACCGCAGGCATGGTTGAGTAGCTGAATGACATCCAATTCTTTCATGTTGTTGTTGCATGGTTGGTATTTACGGTAAATTTTTTATATTTTTCGGATAACCAAATATTACAATAATGAAACAATTTTTTATGGCTGCTATTGCCGGTATCATGCTTTGCTTTACGGCGTGTACGGGTAAAATGGAGGCAAAGACAACCGACTCCGGCAGCAATCAACAAAAGAACATTGCCGCCTCCGACGCCATTATGAAAGCATTTCAAACCGGAGATGTCAACGCCATTGACAGCGTAGTATCAGAGGATTTTTTAGATCATACTGACAGGGGCGACATACGGGGCCGCGACAGCCTGAAGGCGATGATAAAAGTGATGCAGGCCAGTTTTAAAGACATGAAAACTGAGAAAATACATGAGCTGGCCGACGATGAATATGTGTATAGCCGGATGCGTTATACCGGCACTAGCGACGGCACCATGGGCATGCCCAAAGGACCTTACGATATGACCGCAATGGAAGTGTCTAAGTATAAAGATGGCAAGGCTATTGAACACTGGGGTTTTATGGAAATGCAGGCAATGACTAAAATGATGGCACCGCATGACATGAAGACAATGGATAGCACTCAGAAAAAGTAATAGGTAACTATCTTAAAGCCCTGAAGTTTTTTTCGGGGCTTTTTTTATGCGATTATGCTCCGACGATATTCTCTAGCCCTATCATAATAATTCCACAATCAATCTTGCCAACATTGCAGCAGCCTGCGTTGCTTCATTACGCTGGGCTTTAAGGTCATAAGTTTTTTGATTTTTCTTTATCTCCGTCCATAGTTCATCCACCTCTTCAAGAATAACCGCATACGCTTCGTGTTGGTTTACAAAATTGTTTGGGTACATTATTTTGGCACGAACTACCTCATCACTTACTGCT
>JANPPB010000530.1:0-3506 GCA_031428295.1 Segetibacter sp.
AACCTGGGCAATGTAATGAAGGAAAGTGCTTCTACTGCATTAAGTTATCTTACAGCCAATGCCCGCAAATATGGCATTGATCCCGAGTTGTTTAATAAGAAGAGCATACATGTACACGTGCCGGAAGGTGCGGTACCTAAAGATGGACCCAGTGCTGGTATTACCATGTTAACATCTCTGGCAAGCGCCTTTAGTAATCGTAAAGTGAAACACTACCTTGCCATGACCGGAGAAATTACGTTGCGTGGTCAGGTGTTACCTGTTGGTGGAATTAAAGAGAAAGTATTGGCGGCTAAACGGGCAGGTTTAAAAGAAATCATCATGTGCTGGCAAAACCAAAAAGATGTACAGGAAATTGACAGCAATTTTATTAAAGGCGTTGAATTTCATTATGTAAAAACCATGCAACAGGTACTTGAGTTGGCATTGGTATAACAAATAATCTACTCTGAAAAATATAATTATCCCCTGGGTTTACCGGGGGATTTTTTTTGATACCGGCATTTGGTTTTCATTGAATCATTCTTGCGTCGCAATCCGTTCATCCCCATCTCAATATGCATCACTTTTACAAAGAATGTTGATTACTATTCCGGGTCATAATTTGAGATTCTCATTCATTCAAAATTTTTATTTTAAGATGTAACTTTGAGCTAAAGCAAAACTATGGATACATTGTTAAGAGGTAATGCAGATGAAATAGACAATAGCCTGGTAACTTTTATTAAATCAACGTTTAAAGGTAAAAAGGTAGCTGTTCATATTTATGAAGATGATACAATGGATGAAACTCAATACTTATTGAGCGATCCGGTAGCGAAGGAGCGTTTATTGTCTTCAATAGAAAACGTAAAAAATCAACAGTCCCTAAGAGAATATACTTTAGACGAAATTGAAAGTATCGTAAACGATGCCTCAATATGAAATTAATTTTAGAAAAGAACGCCGTTGAGGACTTTGAATGGTGGGCAAAAAATGATTTGAAAATGTTGAAGAAGATAGCTGAACTGTTTTCTGCTATCATAACCGATCCTTTCAAGGGTATTGGAAAGCCTGAAGGATTAAAAGGAGATTTACAAGGTTATTGGAGCAGGCGTATAAATGATGAACATAGAATTGTTTATATGGTAAGCCGCGAAAGTATTATTGTGATTTTATGTAGGAGCCATTATAAAAAGTAACTTATAAATTGGCTGATAATATTTCAAGAAATATTTGATCTTATACATCTGATATCAATCCTTCACTTTTTTACTTCAACTTTTTTACCGTTACTGTTACTACCCTACACCAAAAATTTCAGCTCACAATTAATTTAGTAAATCAAACTTTTTAAGCCTGTTTTGGCCTGCTACAGACCTATAGTAACACATCCTCCCTCTTGCCGGCTATAAGATAAATACCTTATTTAAACATCCGGTTTGTTATCTGCCTGCCCCTGTTTGCCAACCCTAAAAGAGTACATTTGCTTCTTATTAAAGTTGATTTTTTATAATGACCGAAGTAAACTTAGATAACTGGAAAAAAACATCGGATGATCACCAGAAGGTTTATAAGAACTACTTGCAGCGTGCCGACAAAAACAAAGTACTGAAACAACTGCCCGATCTTGATGAGCAGGCCTATGAAGCCATTGATTGTTTACAATGCGGTAACTGCTGCCGCAATCATTCGCCCCGCTTTAAAACTCCTGATATAAAAAGAATAAGCAAGGTTCTAAAAATGAAAGAAAGCGTTTTTATAGAAACCTATTTACGGCTTGACAATGATGGGGACTATGTAAACAAAACAACCAGTTGCCAATTTTTAGGTGCCGACAATTATTGTGGTATTTATGAGGATCGTCCCAGCGATTGTGCCCGCTATCCCTATACTGCTGAAGACATAATTTTAAAGCGACCTCAACTTACAATGGCTAATACACAAATATGCCCAATCGTAGTTTTTGTGTTGGAAAAATTGGTAGATGCTAAATAAAGCAAGTGTTTTATTTCTATATTTCTTTCGATGAGGGGCAGGGTAAGTTCACTGATTTTAAATTTACAGCCAAAAAACCAATTCACCCTTGGGAGCAATGGCTGATCCAAATCAAGATAATTCTTTACCCGTACCATAGCTTATTTTTGCGCTAAAATAGCATTAGCCCAGGCGCAGGTATTATGAAATTATTCCCGGAATCAGCAGCAGTTCAATTAGAGTTTGATAAAATAAAAATTCTTTTAGAAGAACATTGCAAGAGTGAATACGCCAAAAACAAAGCGGCACACCTTCGCATTCATACCCGAAAAGACTTTATTGATGTTGAGCTGCAACAAAGCCACGAATTCAAGCAGATAGTTCAGCACGCCCAATATTTCCCTAACGATTATGTTTTAAATCTTCAAAAAGATATAAAGCTGCTCTCCATACCGGGGGCAATATTGACTGGCGAACAGTTTGTTCAGATAAGAAAACTGGCTACAAGCGTTCAATCAATTTTTCGCTGGTTCGATAATGAGCGCAGAGTTGCCTATCCTGCTTTGGTAAAAATTATTGAGAATACTTATTTTGAGAAAAAGATAGTAGAGTTGTTGGATGAAGTGCTGGACGAAGTAGGTGTAGTTAAAGACAACGCCTCTGAAGAACTTCAAAAAATACGAATGAGTTTATACCGGAGAAGGAATGAACTGCGTCGTGTTTTTGAAAGGGTCATTGCCAAACTGAATAAAGCCGGCTACAGTACTGATATAGATGAAAGTTTTAGCAACGGCAGGAGAGTTGTGGCCGTTTTTGCTGAACATAAAAGACAGGTAAAAGGTATTTTACATGGCGAAAGCGACACCCGCAAAACCGCCTTCATTGAACCCGAAGAAACAGTTGAGCTAAACAATGAAATATATAGTCTTGAAAATGAGGAGCGAAAAGAAGTGCTCCGCATTTTACGCCAGTTAACAGCACATCTGGCTGTTTATGCCGAATTACTAAAAACCTATCACGAAGTAGTTGGCGAATATGATTTTGCAAGGGCCAAGGCAAAATTTGCTATTGATATAAATGGTGAGTTTCCAATGGTGCTTGATAAAGCCCATATCGAGTTGAAGAATGCCTATCACCCTTTATTGTATTTGTACAATAAAAAATCTGGCAAAACCACCATTCCGGTTTCCATAACGCTCGACGATAAAAGCCGCATTCTTGTAATTAGTGGTCCCAATGCCGGGGGTAAAACGGTTACCCTTAAAACCATTGGATTGCTCCAGATCATGGTTCAGAGTGGATTGTTGGTACCCGTGCATCCATCTTCTCAAATGGGTATTTTTAAACAGTTAATGATTCATATTGGCGATACCCAAAGTATTGAGTTTGAATTGAGCACATACAGCAGCCACTTAAAAAACATGAAGCATTTTATGGAGGTGGCTAATGGCAAAACGTTGTTCTTTATTGATGAGTTGGGCAGTGGTAGTGATCCTAACTTAGGAGGTGCTTTTGCAGAGGTTATTATGGAAGAACTTGCCCATAAAAGA
>JANPPB010000531.1:0-7397 GCA_031428295.1 Segetibacter sp.
TGCCCGTGGTAAGCGATTTTATGGTTACTGATGATAATGGGAACGTCCGGGAGATTGAAAGCACATCGAAAAAAATTTTAACTAATACTACAACTGATATAGCCAATGAGTTTATTGAGGACTACTTTTTAAAACAACCCGATATTGAAGAAGACAAAATACTATTAAGGGTAGAAAATCTAAAAGTTTGGTTTACTGCAAAAAAAACTTTTTTAGGTAAGACCCTTGAATTTACAAAGGCCGTTAACGATGTAAGTTTTATGGTTTATGAAGGCGAGACATTAGGGCTGGTAGGCGAGTCAGGATGCGGCAAAACCACAGTGGGAAGGTCGCTGTTGCGTTTGATACAACCCCTGGGTGGCAAAGTTTTTTTTAAAGGCACTGAAATTTTGAGCGCCGCTCACAAAACTTTGCAGGGTTTACGAAAAGATATGCAGATCATTTTCCAGGACCCATACTCATCCTTAAACCCACGTATGACCATAGGCAAAGCGATAATAGAACCTTTATCCGTTCACAACATTGGTTCATCATCAAAAGACCGAAAAGACCGGGTGATTAATCTGCTGGAAAAAGTAAGTTTGAAACCAGAACATTATAACCGGTATCCTCACGAATTTAGTGGTGGCCAACGCCAACGAATTGTAATTGCAAGAGCCCTTGCATTGCAGCCCTCGTTTATTATTTGCGACGAAAGTGTTTCGGCACTGGATGTAAGTGTGCAGGCGCAGGTATTAAACCTGCTAAACGATCTTAAAAAGGAATTTGGCTTTACTGCCATCTTTATATCTCACGATCTATCGGTAGTGAGGTATATAAGCGACCGCATTATGGTAATGAATAATGGCGAAATTGTTGAAACTGGCGACAGTGAGCAAATCTATAATCATCCGCGGTCAGTGTATACCCAACAACTCATTGCATCAATTCCCAAAGGTTTGGTTGCGTAAAACGCTGCCTGAAATTATAAGCTGTCAAATGCTATATGATTTACAATTAATATGATTTGGTTTTGTTGGTCATGTGTCTTACAATCTTTAATAGGAAAAAGATAATGTTTGGCTACTGTTAGCTTCATAACTCCTGAACCCGTAATAGTAAATGCACATTTTACTCGCCAGGTAAAAAGCCGTGTTATATGCTTCGGTATACGTGTGCGACCCCGCAATTCTGACGGGGGAACCGCAACGATGCTAAATAGAAATCCGTAATTCTGGCTCCAAAAAAAATAAAAAGCAGGTACTCCATTCAGCGGGAAGCCAGGAGTTCTGAGCTTATATTTTTTAACTGAAATCAAATTTTGTTATGTAACTTTTGAAGCCAAATAAGGCAATAAATTTGGATGAATTAATTTCTAATTTTTTCTAAATAATCAAATAAAATTGATCGTGCTTTTACGGGTTTACTGTTTTAAATTTTATAATGCGGTAAGCAAGGCATCACCTGATAAAAATCCCCATGAAGTTATCCAAGTTTAAATTTGACCTACCATTAAACCTTATTGCGCAACATCCTACAAAAAAAAGAGAGGATAGCCGTATGATGGTTGTACACCGCAAAACGGGTCAAATGGAAAACAAACACTTTCGCGACATCATAGACTACTTTGATGATAAAGATGTTTTTGTGGTGAATAATACAAAAGTTTTTCCCGCACGCATGTTCGGTCGTAAAGAAAGAACAGGCGCTACCATTGAAGTGTTTTTGCTACGCGAATTGAGTAGTGAAAATCGGTTATGGGACGTGATCGTTGATCCTGCCCGTAAAATAAGGGTTGGCAATAAATTATATTTTGGCGATTCAGAGGAGCTGATTGCAGAAGTAATAGATAACACTACCAGCCGGGGTAGAACCATTAAATTTTTATGGGATGGACTTGAATCTGATTTCAAAACCCAGTTGCAGGCATTGGGCGAAACTCCCTTACCCAAATATATAAAGCGTAAGCCCGATGAAGAAGATCGTGAAAGATACCAGACGGTTTATGCCAAAAACGAAGGGGCAGTTGCAGCTCCAACTGCCGGAATGCACTTTAGTAAAGAGTTGATTAAACGCTGCGAAATAAAAGGTATTCGCTTTGCTGAGATTACCTTACACACGGGCCTTGGAACTTTCAGGCAGATTGAAGTGGAAGATTTGAGCAAACATAAAATGGATGCGGAGTACTACCAGGTTGATGCCACTGCTTGTAAAATTGTAAATAAAGCAAGAGAAAAAGGCCATCGCGTTTGCAGTATTGGCACTACCACACTTCGTGCTTTGGAAAGCAGCTTTACAGCCGATCAATTTTTAAAACCCAATGAAGAATGGACCAACACCTTTATTCATCCCCCATACAATTTTAATATTGCCGATAGCCTGGTAACCAATTTTCACCTGCCTAAAACCAGCCTGTTAATTACGGCCTGTGCCTTTGCAGGGTACGATCTGGCCATGGAAGCATATCAAAAAGCCATTAAAGACAAGTACCGTTTCTTTAGCTATGGCGATGCCATGTTGATTATTTAAACATCATTTCAATCACTTATACCTATCGTTTGCGTAGCCTGTTTTTTGCATAACTTATCTTTGTCGTCAACAACAATTAGGTATGACAGATGTGCTGGGTCAGGCTATTTACGATTTTCATTTTCGGCTTACTCCCTCCAAATTATTAATACATAACAAATTTGGTTTACCCGATATAATGCCTGTTGAAACTTATTTCAGAGATGAGGACGATATGCCTCCACTTGAAATGATGGCACTTGATGTTTGTAAAGGAACCATATTAGATATTGGTGCCGGTGCAGGCAGCCACGCCTTGTACCTGCAGCAAAACAATCAAAATGTTACTGCATTAGAAATATCGCCCCTTGCCTGCCAGGTAATGAAGAACAGGGGCGTTGAAAAAATAATTACAGCCGATATAAACATTTTCTCCGGGCAACTATACAACACGTTGTTGCTTATAATGAATGGCATTGGTGTAACGGCCAACCTCAGTGGTCTCTCTATTTTTCTTGACCATGCAAAAAGCCTTTTAGCTACTAATGGTCAAATTATATTTGACAGCTCCAATGTAGCATACCTCTACAAAAAATCCATTCGTCCATTACGTAAATATTATGGTATTGTTGATTTTAGGTACGAATACAAACGCCAGAAATCACCCTGGTTTACCTGGTTATATGTGGACAAGGAAATGCTGCAAAAAATTGCCGGTGCAGCCGGTTATCATACCGAAATCTTATTTGAAGATGATCATGACCAATACCTGGCAAGGCTCACATTAAAATGATTTTCTTACTAAAAAAATCCCCGGCAATTTTATTGCCGGGGAGGAATACAATTTTAGGAATACGACTATAAGCCAAACACGCCTTTATTCAATAGTTGTAATGTTTGCACTTTGTACTCAGCAGGAATAAGCAAAGAAATGTTGTGTTTACTTCCACCATAACTAACCATTCTTACCGGTATGCTGCTAATTGAGTCAAACAAACGCTTCATAATATCCGGGGTCTTAGCAATTTCATTGCCTACAATAGAAACGATCGTTTGGTTATCATCAATTTCAACACTTCCAAAAGCTTCCAGCTCTTTTAATATCTCGGGCAAAAATTGTTTGCTATCTATTGTTAGAGAAACCGCAACTTCTGATGTAGTTATCATGTCTATTGACGTACGGTACTTCTCAAATACCTCGAATATTTTTGTTAGAAAACCATAAGCCAGCAACATACGGCTGCTTTTAATTTTAATGGCTACAATACCGTCTTTTGCCGCCATAGCTTTAATGCCTATACTTCCTGCCTCTTGCAAAATAATGGTTCCTTTTGCTTCGGGGTCCATGGTGTTAAGCAACTTAACCGGAATATTAAAATGTTGGGCAGGCCATATAGAGGCAGGGTGTAAAATTTTAGCCCCAAAATAAGCAAGCTCTGCAGCCTCATCAAAACTCAATTGTTCAATCGGAATGGTTTTTTCAACAACCCTGGGATCGTTGTTGTGCATGCCATCAATGTCTGTCCATATTTCGCACACACTTGCATTAATTGCAGCAGCAATAAGCGAGGCGCTATAATCGCTACCACCCCTCTTTAAATTGTCAACTTCGCCCTTACTGTTGCGACAAATGTAGCCTTGAGTAATAAACAACGTTTGCCCTGAGTTGGCACTAATAAGCTGACTAAGCTTTACTTTAATATTGCCAATCTGTGGTTCTTCGTAGGCATCAATCTGCATAAATTCAAGTGCAGGAAGCAGCACGTGTTTAATGCCCTGCTCCTCCAGGTAAACCGAAAATAAGCGGGTGCTCATTAACTCTCCCTGTGCAAGAATATCTTTATTTAAAGCCTCGCTAAATGATATTTTTAAAATGATGTTTAAAAATTCGAAATGCCCGGCCAGTAGCTTTTTTGCTTTTTCTTTAGCGACATCCGTTTTCAAAAGGTCTTCAACAAATTGCATGTAATGGGCCTCAAGCTGGTCAATCTTTTGTTTAGCATCGCTCCGCTCATTATGGGCTAACCCCTTACTTATCGAAACCAGGAAATTGGTAGTACCGCTAAGGGCACTTAACACAACAATGGTTGGTTCATTATCGCGGGTAATCAGTTTTGCCACACCATGCATTCTTTCAGGCTTACCTACGCTGGTGCCACCAAACTTCATAACTTTCATAACAGGTAGTTTTTTGGATTGCAAATATAAATGACTGCCATCAGAAAAGTATACTAAAGACCAATCCCCATGGCTGGCTACCATGGGGACGGAAATTTGATGAGTGAACCAATTACTTTAGTTCGAGTACCACCACAGAGAAAGGCGGAATTTTAACTGTTAACGTACTACCAGAAATGCTTGCACCTGTAAAGGCTGCAGGCTTAATTTTATTGGGATTTTCGAAGGTGTTGCGATCCTGCACCCTGGCTGAAGTAAGTACCCTCCCTTTTACAGTGCTGAGTTTATAGTCTGATACATCAATGGTAATTTGCTGCTCTTTATTCATATCGATGTTGGCCATGGATATATGAACGTTGCCTATGCTGTCTTTTGATGCTGAGGCCGATATTGCAGGTAATTTTTCCTTACCAAATTCATAGTCCTCGCTCTTTATATTTAATGGAATAAAGGTTGCATCCATGTGCACATTATACATCTCCATTACATGGTAAGTAGGCGTTAAGATCATTTTTTCTTCCTGCGTAAGAATATCTGATTGCAACACATTAATGGCCTGCGCTAGATTGGCCATCCTCACCCGCTCCGAATGGTTGTTAAAAATATTAAGGGTAGAGGCGGCAAGTATAGCATCCCTCATAGTGTTCTGCTGGTACAGGAAGCCGGGATTGGTTCCAGGTTCAACTTCGTACCAACCTCCCCACTCATCTACCACCAATCCAATTTTTTTATTGGGATCGTACTTATCTAAAATCGCTTCGTTTTTATTAATGAGCTCGTCCATATACAAAGCCCGTTTCATGGTAGTAAAATACTGCTGTTCGGTATAATCTGTTGCCGACCCTTTTTTGTCCCAATCTATTACAGCATAGTGATGCAGACCAATACCTTCAATCAAGTTTAAAGGAATGGTTTTCATCAATACTTCGGTCCAGTTTAAATCGCCTGAATTTGCTCCGGCAGCTATGCGGTAAATCTTTTTATCGTTCGACCAACCGGTCATAAATGTGGCATACTCACGGTACTTATCTGCATAATACTCTGGTCTCATATTTCCACCGCAACCCCATGCCTCATTACCAACACCCCAGTATTTTACATTCCATGGTTTTAGCCTGCCATTTTGTTTACGCAACTTCGACATAGGGCTAACACCTGTATAACTAACATACTGCACCCAATCAATCAACTCCTGTGGAGTACCTGTTCCTATGTTTGCAGCCAGGTATGGTTCAGCACCTAACATTTCGCACATGTTTAAAAATTCATTGGTACCAAAGCTATTGTCTTCTGTTACGCCACCCCACCATGCATTTACCATGGTTGGGCGCTGCGCTTTAGGGCCAATGCCATCTTTCCAATGATAAGTGTCTGCAAAACAACCACCCGGCCATCGCAGGTTAGGAATCTTTAATTTTTTCATGGCCTCCACTACATCTGTGCGGATACCATTTTTATTGGGAATCTTTTTATTGTTGTCACCTACATAAAAACCTCCATAGATGCACCTGCCCAAATGTTCGGCAAAATGCCCATAAATATTTCGGTTGATCAGGTGAGTACTAGTTGGTTTGGTAAGCACCAGTTTGTTTTGTGCCTGCGCAAGCTGAACGCAACAAACAATGACTAAGAGGCAAGTCAATTTTTTCATAAAGCAATACAATTAGAACGTGTTAATAATGTTGATTAAGTTTCGTGGCTTTCTCAAATCTATCAAGCTACATAAGCTGAAGGGTCAGAAGCCGACAAAAAAAAGATAAGTGTTATTTTTACATTTGTACAAAATAAGCACTTTGCCCTTACATCTAACAAGTAACCGTAAAAATTATTTACCTGCGTATTTTTTAAGGAGTGCTTTACTTTTAAGGCCAGACTCTTTTATGTCTTCGGGCTTCCATTTGCCAGTGGCCTTGGCTGAAGGTAACAGCACTGAGCAAGTTTCGTTTTTGTCGGATACCGACCAGGTTACCCAGCTTATTTTATTTTTTTCCGCCCATTCAATCCAGTTATTCCATTCCGTTTCATTTAAAGGTCCATCCCCTGTGGCTTCCATGCCTGCTGATTCTGAGATAAAGATGGGAATGTTCTTCTTTAGAGCATAGTCACTTTTATCCCTTAAACCTTGCTTGTGGGTAGCAGCATAATAATGAACCGTGTACATAATGTTGGTTGCATCTTTTATAGGATCGTCAGCTACAATATGTATGTCCTGGTCCCAATGCGGATTACCTACCAAAATAATATTATCAGGGTCAATGGCTCTTATGGTTGTAATCAGTTCTTCCGAATAGGCCTTCACCTCCTGCCAGCTTTCTTTGTCGGGCTCATTAAAAATTTCATAAATGATGTTGGGATATTTACCATACTTCTTTGCCATTTCGGTAAAGAATTGTTTTGACTCCTCCAGGTTGATGTTATGACTGTGCCAGTCGATGATTACATAAATACCTTGTTTAATGGCCGCATTAACCACCGCCTCTACCAGGGCTTTTGATTCGGCAGGCTTTTGCTTGTATCCATTGTTTGGTTCAATACCCATAGCCGCTCTTACTACCGAACACTTCCACTCCTGTGCCAGTTCTTTAACAGCACCTGCATTATAAAAACGTGGCCAGAAGTTGTGCCACCCAAAGCTCATTCCGCGCAAAACAACGGGGTTGTTGTTTTTATCTTTTAAAAGCGTTCCATCAACATGTAGCGCACCATATTTTTTTACAGGTTGTGCAAAACAA